>CAZBPB010000119.1:0-9369 GCA_964493565.1 uncultured Pleurocapsa sp.
TCGTGCCAAGGTTTAACTCAATCAGATTAGCGATCATTTCCGCACTAATCGGACTGCTGCCATACAACAGCGAGGTACGAAA
This sequence comes from uncultured Pleurocapsa sp., assembly GCA_964493565.1. GTDB lineage: Bacteria > Chloroflexota > Anaerolineae > Aggregatilineales > Phototrophicaceae > Flexifilum. Next base: position 83 of record CAZBPB010000119.1, read on the forward strand.
GCGCAAATCACCATCCTCTACATCCATCTCAAAGTTGCCAAAAGCGAGGTTGTAGTTCAAATTGGTCAGGTATTCGGCAGCTTGAGAACGCCGTATTTCAGACACATTATCTGGCAGTACCGACAGACACACCACCATTTGTCGCTCGTTATCCACATCAATCAGCAGCACCCAGCGCCCTGCATCCGTCCCTGTGAACACCCGAACAACACCATCTTCCGGCGAGTCGTAATTCCAATCCTTGCCATCCAGATACTGCGTGATCAGTTCCTGAGGCGTGGAATCACTCGTCAGTTCCTTTGCCCACAAAGTTTGAAATCCAGCTTTGCTGAACAATCCCTGCTCCAAATTCATGATGTACGGTTGCACCGCGTGGGTTAACAACCACAGCTCGCTTTGCATGAAGTAAGCACTCGTATCGCCGGTGAATATCTCCTGAATCATCTCTTCGATTTCGGTAACGCCCTCACGCCGCCACGCATTCAACACCGATGGGCGTATCATCAGTTCAATCTCGATGTTGATGCCTTCGCGAAAGGTTGCCGCGTCATACGGTGTTCGCGCCTGCGGCAGCATATTGAACGCCATTTCCCGCTCAATCGCCATGAATGTCTCCGGCGTAACTTCCCCGCTTAACCGCAAATCAGCATCAGTCAAAATCAGTTTACGTAGATCAACCGTTAGCGTCTCGCCGCTCAATGTACGGAAGATGGCGGTGTATTCAAACGCAGCTTGCTGTTCATCAGCCATAAGAATTCCTACTGCCAATTCTGATAATTCAGGCGTTTTTTCCTGTTCAACCACTAGAGCGCATATCCCATAATATTTCCAGTTGGCGCCCACGAACGTACAGTCACGATATCACCATCCACTTTCACAAGTGTACCGGCCAATTCGTTGTTGCCCTTCGTAAGCGTGATCTTACCCTTGTTTGTGCCGATTTTAGCAAAGTAAACCTTGGTGCCTTTGGCTGTAGCTCCGGTTGGCGGGTTATTCGTGCTGGCTTTGAACTTGCGATCATCCTGGGCGCCGCCGAACTTGATAAGTTCTTTCGACTTTTCAACCTTAGCCTTGAATATACCAAGATCGACTTCGCCGCCTTTTGTCTGTTTAATATCAATAGTGAACTTGCTCCGACCATGATCCCAGCCATATTTTGCGGTAACGGTCAATTCATTCTTCATCGCAAACTTCTTGACGGCACCGCCAATTTTTGATGAACCTTCCTCTTGCCCGGGGAATATTTGTCTAACCGTGTCGTTCACTGTTTCATTCTTATCAGTATCGCCGCCTGATTCAACCAGTTTATCGTACAAGCTCGGATTGCCTTCGTTAAGCGGATTGCCACCGTCACCAATCAGATGAATCGTTGGAACCGAAATATCGAAAGCGGTGTCTACCAGAACGCCAGTCTCTTTGCCTGGATCGCCGGTATCGTCCCTGAGGTCTTTGGTCTTCTTCCGCGCTTCCATACCCCGCGCAATGATGGTCTTGAGCGCTGAAACAAACGGCCCGCCGACTTTGCTGGCCCAGTCATTAACCTCCTTCGGCGCCTCGTCCAGGAATTGACTGGGAAGCCCAAAACTGCCTTGCCCCTCAAATTCCGTCACGTGAAAGCGATCAAGATCCGAGAAAACGAGTTTAAGCCCTATTCCCATAGATGCCTTAAAAGCACCAAAATCAACCTCGGCTTTGCCTTCAAGCTCGCCAATATAGCGCCGCTCACCCCCGGCTCCACCAAGAATTTTGTTCTGCGTTCCCAGATCTTTGAGTTTTTGACCGCTGGGATCGTATTTACCAAACTTGTCCTGGGTCATTCTGTCAATGACCTTCTTGCTGAAGCGGCTAAGCTGCTTGTATGTTGCAACCCCCTCAGCTTTGCCAATGCCGAAATTGACATTGCCTGCCGCCTCTACCAGCATTCCCACATCAACATAGTTACTTGATTTTGTATCTATCAGAAGTCTCTTGCCAGCAGGCGAAATTTCCTTGACTTTGCCAAGTGGTTGGTGCTTTTTACCCGTTGAGCTTTCACTGGTTGTTAGCTCAATAATGCCAACGCCCGTCCATTCTTTGGCATAGATATGTGTGCCTTTACTAATTTGTTCGCCGGGATCGGCTTTGACTGCCTGCGAACCACTAGGATTGGCGGCATCTTCGTCATAGGTGAATGAAAAATCGCCGACCGTAATACTTTTCTTGGCTTCAGCAACGTGACTAACCTTACCCAGATATTCGCGGCCTTCCGTCTTACCCGGCGCCACAGGAATTTTGGTAACAGCAATGCGGCCGTCTTTTTCGCGGTAAGCATCTTCATTCTGGCCCGGTGTGTCTGTGCTGGGGTTGATTTTGCTGGGCAGAAAATGCCGCTGCATAGCCGTTTCTTCAACCATCGCCGCCCACATTTCAGCGAAATTCTTGCTGGTGTTCTCCGTTTTTGAAGTGCCGCCGGGTTGGTCTTTCTCATCGTACTTTATGCCTGCGCCACCCCACAGGGCATGCGCCAGTTTTGGAAGCAAGTTGATCGGGCCTGCGCTGCTCATCTGGCGGTATGTGCCGTAAGACATCAACATGCCAATCTTGCTGGCGGTATCTGCCTGCGCCTCAATAAAGTATCCAACCTTGAAGGTTGCTTCGCCGCCCCAGAATGAAAGCCCACCGCCAACACCCACAGAGAGCGCAACCTTGACTTCATCGAGAGTTTCTCGTCCGGCTTTGCCCATAAGGTAGAACATGACAAACGCTTTAACGATCCCTTCGCTGTACACAGGGATGCGAAGCTGAATATCAAATTTCACCTCGTCGCCCGGGGTAGGCAGGAAGAAATTGATAAGACTTGCTGTTTTGTTGTAACCCTGCGTAACGCTGTCTGCCTCAATCGCTTTCGTAATTGACCGGTTGGCAACGCGATCTTTAGTAATCTTCCCTTCAACGCCCTGTTCAATGTCATCCTGCGACTGCGTGGTAGGCGCAACTTGCTGAACATATTGCGGCGCAGTTCCCCCCTTGCCAAAAAGTTCGTTCTTGCGCGCTTTCGCAATAACTTTGTACTCTTCGAACAACGCGGTTGCCCGCTGTTTAGCCGCAGCTTTACCCGCTGTGGTTTGTGCCCCGGCTCTTTTTCCAGCGTCTCGCGCAGCCGTTACTGCATCGCGCCACGCCATATCCAACTCAAATAGCACATTGGCTTCTGGTACAACCAGCTTAGCTTCTTCCTCCGCCAGAATGCCCATCTGCTCATTCAGCGATTCTTTGGCGTACTTATAGGCCTTATTCTTCGCCAGATGCCCGATGTACTTCTTACCGGTATCAGTCATTGAAGAGGTCTTGGCGTGGGTATCCTTTTCGGTCTCAATTTCCTTATAGGCTTGCTGGCGCGCAACATCTTTCATCCGCTTGCGGAACTCTTTGGCTTTCTCTGAGCGGAAGTCTTTCCAGCTCATGCCTTCCTTGCCAAATTTGTTCGCCAGATATTCAGTCACCGGGGTCAAAACCGACGATTTGTACAGTTCCTTGATATACGCTTCATCAACCGTCCCCTTCGAAGTTTGATCGCCAGTATCCATATCATCAACCACACCACGTCCGGCAGTTTCAACCCGGTTGTGGGTAGCGCCCGTATCTACAATCCCCATCTTCGCTTTGAAGCTGTTGGTTATTCGCGCCTCGTGAGTGCTCAGATATGTGGTGATCTTTTGCTCAGCCGAGGTTGTCCATTCCTTCAAAATGACTGGCTTCAGGGCTGCAATTTCTTTGTTAATTTTCTTTTCAACACTGGTTGTAAAATTCGCGGTATTTTCACGTTTCGGATCGAGCACTTCCCGCACTTTTGAGGTAACAAATGCCTTCGCATTCAGGTCTTTCTTTACATCGGTACGGCCCAGTAGTTCAGTAACCGTTTCATCAATCGTGCGCTGATACTCCGGCTCGTTTTCTTCAACCAGCGCCTTGGCTTTGTCGCCAAAACGTTCCTTAACCTTCTCTTTTTCAAGCCGTATCCGCTCTTTCGCTACCGGGTCAGTAGCGGTTCCCATTTCGGTGTTTAGCCGGCCTTCAACAATAATCACCTGAGCATCAATTGCAGCTTTCAGTTTCGTCATCAGCCGCTGGCGGCGGTTTTCTTTAAGCAGTTTTTCAATGCTCGCAGTGACTGTGGTCGTTATGTATTCTGGCCAGTCCTCTCCGGGGCTAGCGCCAAGGACGCGGGTCTCGATAGCCTCAAGTTTATTGTTCCACGCGTCTTTCTTGTTTCCCTCCTGAGTATGGATTTCTGTAACGGTGGTTTGCATCTCCGTAGCGATACTTTGAACAATCGCATCTTTGTGAGGCTGATCTTGAAGATATGTGTTGACGACGCCCCATACTCTTTGATTTTCCGCGTTGGTAACAGCCCCCTCCATATGGCTTTTGACTTCTTTGTTAAATGTTTTTTCAGTCTTGGGGGTGTTTTTATCTTCTCTGCTCACTAAGCCCTGAAGTTCAGTGTCAACATTCTCGGCGATCTTATCCAGCGCCTCCTGAACCTCGACAACATTGATTACTCCGGGCACTTGTTTTGTAACCTCGCCCACAAGCTTGGCATTAAGCGCGGCATTTACCTGCCCGGTAGATTGGTTCGAATTGTATTGCAAACGATCTACTCTAAATTGATCTTTGCGGTTTTTTTCCTCGTCAGTCGAATTGCTGATGTCGTCCTGTGTGTCCTGAATTGACTTATCAAGCGGCGTTTTTATATCTCCTAGTGCCTTCGCCCTGATGTCAGTTTCCCATCCTTTGATTGCGTCCTGCGACTTCTTCTTCATTTCCGCTTCGACGCTGTTGTAGATGCTATCCTGCCATACTTGTAGGTTCGCCCCCACATAGCCTGAAAGCCGTGTATCCCACTCGGTTCTCTGTTTCTGTTCCCGTTTTTGCTTTCGCTTTTTGAAACCGAAAAAATCGCGCTGAATCGTATCTACAGATGCGGTTTGCGCTGTTGGCTGTTGAATGGCCGGGCTAGCTGTGGGGGTTGTGCTGCTATCCTGCTTGCGTAGCAGGCGATTTGTCGCCTGATTGCCAATAGTCCGCTGCAAACGGGCAATATGCTGGGGCGTTATGCCGCCGGATTTAGGCGGGGGTGGGCTGGTAGTTTCGCTCGCGTCCGGTGAGCCGCCGCTGTTAGCTTTACGAGCAGCAAGTATCGTGCTAAATGAGTCAAATTGAGGCGCAGCCTGTTCAGTTGTGGTGACTTCTTTATGACCAGTGACCGGCTGTTTGTCGGGGGCTTTGGCGGATTTCTGCGATTCCATGAACCAGTCCTACAGTGAACTACGATGAAGGTGGGGTGATGAACTGGCGGCGTTACCTGTCCGGCAACCTCGATCTCTTTAAGCGAGACTATCACCTGCGCCAACTATCCGTTATACAAACAGTATAAACCGAAAATGCGCCATGATTCAGTAAGTCTTGTTGTTTAGACGATCTTCAAATCAAATCGCGGCATCATTATTTTTGTCGTAAAAATTCCTAAAATATAGTCGCGCAGTTACAAAACGCCCAGCTCTGGTCACAAAGCGTTGTGCGGCTTAACCTCGCGCAGCATGCTGCATTTTGAACATACGGAAAACCCTAATCTTCACGTAATCCAGCGCCACCATAAAGGCAATCGTGATCCAGAAGACCTGAACGACAATAATGCCGTCAATTGGGGCCATCGTTACGCCTTTCAGGACGAAGAAAATTGTCAGGCATAACCCAACAGCCGAAGCCAGCAGCAGCCATTTACCGGGGCGTGAACACCAGAAATGCTGCCGCTCACGAACCAGATAGACATTCGCCTGTGCCACGCAAACCAGCATCAGAAATGTCAACGTTTCCATCTCTGCGGCATTGAGCAGCAGCACATCGCGCCCGAACGCATATACCCCGAAGCTAAAAACCAGCCAGCCCAGCGCCATGATCAACCCGATCGCGAACAGTGGCGCAGCGCGCCAGCGATCAGGACGTGAAGACGGACGAACGTTGTCTGTAGTCAATGACATCGAAACCAGATCGTTGACCAGCACTAGCAGCAAAATGTGAATTGGTTCCACCATCAGCCTGCCAGTCAAAATCAGACCAATGCTCAGAAACAGCCCCAGATGAAATGTCTTGGTTATCTTGTTCAGTGTATAAGTGAAGATCCGCTGGAAAACAGTTCGTCCCACTTCAACCGCTGCCAGCAGCCCTTCTAATCCAGAGCTTGTCAATACCAGCCCCGCTGAAGACCTGGCGATATCTGTCGCGTTTTCCACCGCCACGCCAATTTCTGCCTGCCGGATCGCGGGAGCGTCATTGATGCCGTCACCAGTCATGCCAACCACATGTCCTTCGTCTTGCAGCGCCTTCACCAGCTTGAATTTATCTTCGGGATACACCCGCGCAAAAATATCGAATTGTGTGGCAATGCCCTCAAAATTCCTATTGATACTTTCGCCGGTTGTCGCCGGGCCGGTAATGCCCACCTGCAAGGCAATACTCCTCGCCGTCGCCAGCCCGTCTCCGGTGACCATAATCACCCGCACGCCCAATGATTGGAGCTTATGAATCACCGTGGCAGCGCCCTCGCGAGGCAGATCTTGCAGCGCCAGCAGTCCGGCAACTTTCAACGGCTTGCCCTCTTTGGCAAATGCAACTGCTACGCAGCGATCTCCGTTTGCGGCAAACTCCTCCGCCGCCTCGTGTAAATCGCCCGATGGGTGAACCATGTCACTGATCACATAGGGCGAGCCTTTCACGATATGTGTCTGCTTCTTTGCTTTCTCGCTCTTATGAATGAGCGCCTCCGTCCGCTTTGTAGCCGGGTCAAAAGGCGTGAACTCCAGCCGTTGAGCGTGATTGAAATGCGGCTTGGCGCCTTCCGCCGCATCCCGAATCGCAATATCAATCGGATCGTGCGTAGCTTCGTCTGAAGCGAGTGCCGCAAGCCGCAGCAGCTTGCTTTCCGAAAAACCGTTATACGCATGCGCTCCTACCACAGCCAGCTCGTTGCGGGTGATCGTGCCCGTTTTGTCGCTGCACAACACATCCATACCCGCTGCGTCTTTAATCGCCGTCAGCCGTGTTGTCAGAACCCCTCGCTGTGCCAGCATCCTTGCGCCAATTGCCGTCCCCAACGTGAACGTGACTGGCAGCGAAACTGGAATCGCCGCGATCAGCAGCGCCAGAATGAAGAGCAGCGTATCCGCAAAGGAGAGTCCCACTATCGCCGCATTTATGGCTACCATAGCTGCCAGCGCCAGCGTGAAACCCATTAAACACATCACGATCCGATGCACAAAAGCATCACCGTGATCCTTCGCCTTTGCCGATTGAACCAGCTTTGCAGTCTGACTATAAGAAGTATGCATACCAGTAGTGTCAATTTCGGCAATTGCTTCCCCGCGCCGAACGTGGCTCGTGGCAAACGCGTTCTCATTAACACCCACCTCAACAAGCTGGGATTCGCCGGTCATTGCTGATTGATCAACGGCAATGTGTCCGGAAATCACGTGCGCATCAGCTGGTACAATGTCCCCTGCGCGCAGGCGCACAATGTCGCCCGGTACCAGTTCTTGCGCCGGAATCTGCCTCCATACATCATCCCGCAAAACCCGCGCATGAACGCGAAGTTGTTGTTGCAGTGCCGCCAGTGAGCGATTAGCTTTACGCTCGTAGAAGAAACCAATCACGGCGTTAACCACTAGCATCACCAGAATGATCGCTGCTCCGGCGGTCTTTCCAAGCGCCAATTGCAGCAGCAAAGTTATTTCAAGCATCCACGGGATAATGCCCTGAAACTTTGAAAGAAAGCGTATTAACGGCGGTTGTCGTTTTTCCTCAGAAAGCTGGTTTAGCCCGAAGGTATGCAGGCGCTCCTCCGCTTCTTGCGAAGATAAACCGCGTACCGTCACCGCCGAAACCTTCCCCACTTCCGGCTTGTAGGGAAATTGCTGGCTTTCAGGCAGCATAGTGTCTCGTAGCGACGCCACTAGAGCACAAAACCGTCAGCAAAAGTGCAAGAAAAACGATGTTTGTTCACCAGACACCTCAATCAGAAACGTTTTTAACCCGGCACGGGAAGGCAGTTTAAGTATATGTTAAATCAATGTTAAATAAAACAGGATTTGCTTAACAATTCCATAAAGATTCATTGTGGCAAACATAATTTACTGTTAGCCATCTGCGGGAATGATGCCGCCTAAACACGCCGCTTAGCGCCATTTATTTGTACTTCATCGGGGCAATTGCTATGTTGGTGTCTGCGAAAGCAGTGCCGGATCGGGAGAATCATTCATGATGCAAATGTGTATTCGCTGGTTTGGCGAGGCTGATCCTGTAACTCTCTCCTATATCCGTCAAATTCCACGTGTACGCGGCATTGTGGGAACGCTTGAACACATCGCCCCCGGCGAAGCGTGGCCTGTTGATGACTTGCGCGGGCTTCAAGCCGCCGTTGAAGCTGCCGGACTTCAGCTTCAGGTGATCGAAAGTATCCCGGTTCACGAAGCCATTAAATCCGGCGCATCTGATCGAGATCGCTATATCGAAAATTACATCGCCAGCATCAAGGCCATCGCCGCTGTAGGCGTGAAAGTGCTCTGCTATAACTTTATGCCCGTCTTTAATTGGACGCGCACCGAACTCGCACATCCCATGCGTGACGGTTCCACCGCCCTCGCCTATCTGGATGCTGCCGTTACCGATCTTCTCGGTTCCAGTGGTTTACGCGGGCTGCCGGGATGGGATCAGGCGTGGATGGGTGAAGGAGAAGCCGAACGATATATTGCCATTTACCGGGAAATGCCCGAACAGGTACTGTTTGATAATTTCGCCTACTTCCTGAGAGCTATTCTCCCAATCGCTGAAGAAACCGGCGTGAAACTGGCGCTCCATCCTGACGATCCGCCCTGGCCGCTCATGGGCATTCCCCGCGTCGTCCGCGATCAGCCAACGATCCAGCGCATTCTTGATCTGAGCGATAGCCCCTATCACGGCCTCACCTTTTGCACTGGTTCATTAGGCGCCTTACCAGAAAATATACTGGACGTTATGGCTGAAGCTTTTGCCTCGCGCATCCATTTCATACATGCCCGCAACGTCAAAGTCACAGGTAAGCACGATTTCCTCGAAGTCGAGCATCCTCACGAATTTGGCAGCGTTGACCTGTTTAAAGTGCTGCGTGTCCTCCTCGACGCAGGCCACGATTGCCCGATCCGTCCCGATCATGGTCGAATGATCTGGGGCGAAACGGGCCGTCCCGGTTACGGGTTGTATGATCGGGCGTTGGG
>CAZBPB010000119.1:9379-9746 GCA_964493565.1 uncultured Pleurocapsa sp.
TGTATATTAGCGGCCTAATAGAAGGCATTGAGCGTATGTCCTGACCGTCATTCTGACTATAGGAAAGCCCACCTGAGGAGAAAATAATGCTTTACGGAACGCTGCTTCATCCTGAAATATTAGGCATTCTGGACACCGCTGGTCATGGCTTCGCTCGCGAGCGAGATATACGTTAAGGGAAGTTAGTTTAAGTATGTGTTAAATGAAATGGATTTGTTTAACATTTTCATAAATATTGTCGCGAAAATTCATTTTCCGGGAGTGGGGAAATAGCGGGATATGACCTTGACCTCACCCCCGCTGCGCTGCGCCTGGCCTCCCCTCTAACCTATCCGTAGGGACAACGCATGCGTTGTCCGTTTTTTGG
>CAZBPB010000120.1:0-5860 GCA_964493565.1 uncultured Pleurocapsa sp.
GCCTTGACCTGTATCGTATTGACCTATCCGGCGTGGTAAGCAAGTACATTGGCGAAACCGAAAAAAACCTGCGACGTATCTTCAGCGCAGCCGAAAATGGTGGCGCAATCCTGCTGTTTGATGAAGCTGATGCCCTGTTTGGCAAGCGAAGTGAAGTGCGGGACAGCCACGATCGTTATGCCAATATTGAAGTGAGTTACCTGCTTCAGCAGATGGAGTCTTATCGCGGGCTGGCAATTCTGACCACTAATATGCTCGATAATTTTGACCGCGCGTTTTTGCGGCGGGTACGTTTTATTGTGCAGTTCCCATTCCCGACCATCGAACAGCGATATGCCATCTGGGAACGCGCTTTTCCGCCGCAAGCGCCAACCCTGCGGCTTGATTTGTACAAACTGGCGCGGCTGAACATTACCGGCGGCAATATACGCAATATTGCGCTCAACGCCGCATTTCTGGCAGCGGGTGAAGGTAAATCCATACAAATGGCGCATCTTCTACGCGCGGCAACCAGCGAGTACGCCAAACTAGAAAAGCCGCTGCCAGATTCCGAGGTGCGAGATTGGCTGCGTCATGAAGCCTGAAATCACCGTCGAGATCGAGGCGCTGGATCTGCGTGGTTTCAGCAGTTTTGATGCTGATATGTTTAGCGCGTCGCTCAATTACGAACTTGCGCGCTTGATTACTCAACAACCGCCACAGGCAGGTATATGGCGTGTAGGCGCTGTCTCCATCCAGACCTCGCGTGAGGCGAATGTGGCGTCGGTGGGCGTGCAGGTGGCGCAAGCCATCCATTATCAAATGCTTGGCGGTGGTGGATGACGACCCGCACCCGCGCGTCTGCGCCGGAAGTCTCGCAGTCTGAACGCACGGCTGAATCGCGTCGTCGTGCTGACCGTACACGGGCAACAGCGCGCGCGGAACAGGCGGAACCCACCCCCGAGCAGGTCAGCGCGCCGCGTGTCGATTACAACATCGGCAATATGCCTGCCACCCCACCAGCGGAAAATGCTGCTGCTCCAGCTACAACGGGTGAAGAAACAGTCGAGCAGCCACAATTACCGCCCGCGCCCGAACCCGGCGTCACCGCCGAACAGGTTGCACAACGGCAGGAGCAAGTTGAAGCAGCGCAGGCATCGCTGGATGGCGCGCAGGATACACTGGCGCTGATGAACGCCTTTGCCAGCGCCCCGCCAACCATTAAGGCGCAGGTATCAGGCGAACTGGGCAGCCGTACCAGCAGCACGCTCAATCAGGAAACGACAGCGATTTCGGAGAATACGCCGGATATTAGCGTCGAGATGCAGGGCAATACCCCTGCGCCTGCCGGAACCATTGAGTCGCCTGCTGTGACCGAAATCGATCTGGAACCGGCAGCGCCCGAAGGCGAAGCAGAAGCCGAAGCTGTTGTTGGCGAGCCGGTCACTACTGAAGGCGATTACACTTCCAACGATAATATTTCCAGTCTTTTCACGCGCAGTTTTTCGCCGGAATCCGGCGCTGAGGATGTTGAGCAGGCGCTCAATAACGTACAGACGACTGATCCGAGCATCTCCACCAGCCCCGGTTCACCACCGCCGGTGCCACAGGAAGGCGAAACCGACCCGGCGCGATTCGATAATCAGCAGGCAGAAGGGGATCGCCTTGCTGCTGAAACCCTTGCACAGCAGCAGGCAGCCGCGCAATCCCTTCCCGGCGCGGAACGCGTGCAGCTTGCCGATGTGCATGAAACCCGTGAATTAGGCGAACTTGCCCCGCCAATCGCTGAAGAAGGGGCTGCCCCTGAAGGCGCGCAGCAGTATTTGAACTACAACCAACCGCCGGAAGTGCAAACCGCTTTTGACGACCTCACCGGCGCGCAAATGCAGGAAAGCATGAGCGAAGCGCAGGCACAGGTTGATGCCGCCGCGCAGGAACGCGACCTTCAGCATCAAACTGAAGTGGACAGCGCCCAGCAGCAAGCCAATGATGCCCGTGATCAGGCGAATAGCGATCAGCAGGCGCAGGTTTCTCAAGCCGAAAGCAGCATCGAAACCAGTCGCCAGAACACGGAAGAACAGCAGCAAGCCGCTGTTGAGGGGATGCACCAGGAAGCTGAGACCCGGCGTGAAAGCGATAGATCGCAGTTCGATGACCGCGCGGCGTCTGACCAACAGCAGATTGATGATCGCTATACACAGGCGGAAACTGAAGCTGCCGGCGAAGTGCAGCAAGGCGAACGCGACGCCGAAGCTGAGCGCGCTGAAGCTGAGCGCGAATCGGAAGATCAAAGCTGGTGGGAAGCCGCGCTCGATTTCATCGCTGACCTGTTCGATGCGTTGGTAGCCGCTATTAACAGCATCTTTGACGCAGTACGCGCTGCGGTGAATGCCATCCTTGATGCGGTGCGTGATTTTGCCATCGGCCTGATCCAGCTTGCGGCGGCGGCGCTCAAGGGATTAGTTGAAGCATATGGCGCGTTTCTCAAGGGGCTGGTACAGGGGCTGCTGGGTGAAATTTTCCCGGAACTGGCGCGGGTACTGACCGAAGCGATTGATTCGGCAGTCGCGCTGGCAACCAGCGCGATTGACGCGGTAGCCAACTGGCTGATCGAAGCGGTGAATGCCATTGTCGAAGCTATGCGCGCTGCGATTATGGCGCTGATCAATCTCTATCAGGCGGCCATTAACACGGCATTATCGCTGGCACGGGCGGCACTGACAGGCGATTGGACTGGCTTTATCATCCAGTTGATTGAAGCCGCCTGCCGCGTCGCTGGCCTTGACCCGCAGCAGATTTTCGACATTATCGGGCGCGCTCGCGAAACCATCCAGATCATCGTGGATGATCCGTTCGCCTTCTTCTCCAACCTGATTAACGCGCTGGTCGGCGGCGTGCAGCGCTTTGCGGATAACTTCGTCACCCACTTACAAGCGGGGATCATCAACTGGCTGACCGGGACGATTGGCGGCGCGGGCATCACCCTTCCCGAACGCTGGGATTTGATGGGCGTGATCAGCCTGATTGCGCAAATTCTCGGCCTGACATGGGAAAACTTACGCGTCCGCATCGTGCGTTTCGTAGGCGAACGCGGCGTGCAGGTGCTGGAATTCGTCGCCAGCTATGTGCAAACGCTGATCACCGGCGGATGGTCTGGCTTATGGGAGCGCATTCAGCAGGATTTGACCTCGATCAAGGACATCGTGTTCGAGCAAATCCGCAATTATCTGGTCGAACGCATCATCGTCAACGCCATCATGTATCTGGCGACACTGTGGGAACCTGTGGGCTGGCTGGTGAATTTCGTGATTGGCGCATGGCGTTTCTACACCTTCATTCGCGATCAGTTCCAGCGCATCATGCAGGTGGTGAGCACCATTGTTGAAGCGGTCAGCAATATCGCGCATGGTTTGCTTGATCCGGCACAGCAGGGCGTTGAACGCTTCCTGGCAGGGCTGCTGCCGCTGGCAATTGACCTATTGGCGCGATTGCTAGGGCTGGGCAACATTGGTGGGCGTATACGCGAAATCATCACCAGCGTACAAGAAGTGATCTGGCGTGGGATTGACCGCTTGATTGAGCGGGTGATTGGCATGTTCCGGGGGGGCGGCGCGGCAGGGGCAACGGGCGCTCCGGCGAATGCCGGGGCGGGGGCAGCGGGTGGTACTGCCCAAATTGGCGAACGCATCCCTATTCCAACTGCTCAAGGGGAGCATCATCTTTACATCGTTCGCGAGGAACGCGGCGCACAGGAAATTGTCGAAAGTACGCCGATACCCATCACCACACGCCTCACTAATTGGCGCACCGTTGATTTACCCAACCTCTCGGCAGATCGTGTTGGCAGGCGTCCTGAATCTGACCGTGAGAAGGGAACGCGACTGTTAAATGATGCTGATCGCCAGTTAGGCACGCTTGATACCCACGCTGATGCTTTAGCCGTTGCCGCCGTACAAAATGCCGGTACCGGGGCCGCCGCCGGTGCGGTGCCTGCCCCACCAGCACCTGCCGCTGGCGTTCCCAGTCAGGCACAGATCACCACGGACGAACAATCGCTTGCCGGTACGCTCAGCCAGTTATTCAACCTGTTCGGTGCCGCAGACTCTGAGGCAGGTACGCTAGCAACGCGTTACCAATCCCAAATTTCAATGGCGCATCCAGAGGTGCAAAACGCAATTAGTGAAGCCCTTGAATCAATGGATCGTAAAGCAGCAGAAGATGGCGTTGATTCCACTCGCCGCTACGCAAACTGGGAGCAGGCGTACGCGGGGTTCACTGACGAACGACATGTCGGCGGTCGTCCGGGTGGGGCTGCGTTCAGAACCCTGCTGGAAGCTCCCTTCAACCAGCACACTTCTACCTACACAGCGGGGTTTGCCAGGCATGTGCATACCTCATTACTGGTCACGCCGTTGCAAAGTGCAATTACGGCTGCCGGTGTCTCTAGTAGTACCCCGCCAACTTATCCCGGACTTAGCAATTGGGATCGTGGCGCTCCAGAAACATTCATCAACTCACAAAAAGGGGCTATGAATACGGCTAGTGGCCTTTACCCACGTTCGCGCGGTCAAGTTATCGCGATGATCTTCAACGCCAGTATGGAACGCCCTGCTGCCGCCACATTCCTCGATGAACTGGTTGCGGCAGGTCTCAGCGCTACAAGCAGCCCTTTCCACGCCATGCTCAGTCAGCAGGCAGTGGTAGATCTTGTTCACTATGTAGCCAACATGATGAACCCTAACCCTACATTTGTCGCGGCTTTTGCGGCAGCCGGGCGTGCGATAACGGCGACCAAAACATCGGGTAGTGTGAATGCTGGCGATCAGCTTACGTTGGAGCGCATTCGTGGTTTGGCACTTTCCAGCGATACCGCCATATTCACCCAGGCGATTTATAACGCTTTGAATGCGAGTTCAAATTTCATGACCGCCGCTGTCGCGTTTGGCATGTCTGCATCCAGCATTCGTGCAGCGGCTGCCGCCCTTGCAGACATGATAATGAATAATATCAAAACCAAGCCGTTATTCTTCGTCCGCCCGACGGATATTCCGCGTGATGTGCCGCAAAATGTACCTTACGTGCGGGTTAAGCAAGCGACGACGGGCACTATTGCTGTTGCACCAGCGCTTTACGGAAATATTGCTGGCGATATCGTCACTTTCCTCAATTTGAACGATACCCAGATACATCATGTTTTGCCGCTGTATCTCGGCGGCGGGCATGAAATACAGAGCCTTGCAGTGATCTTTGGCGGCTCAAGTGCCGCAGGTACACCACACCAGATGCTGCATGAGGTCATTGATAGGATCGATATCAGTAGTTACGTTGGGGAAAATGCCGGGACAGTAACGCTTCGAGTAGAAGACCTGGCCAGGCATTACAGGGAATTTAACATCTTAATTGGGGCTTTACATACTGATGGAAGCATCGAATGGGATGATACCGGCCAGCGGCTTCAATTGCCGGGAACACCTTAAGGAACTTTATGAGTTGGAGATCGGTGTACTACATTGAGCATCCATCCGTAAGCGCATTTGCCGCCGCCGCTTTTGGAGATATCGTGGTATTCCGCACGCTGCACGAAACTGCGGCATGGAATACGACTAATTGGCACGCGCCGATGTGGACGCATACGCTGTCGAATGACAAAACGATGGGCGGGAAATCTGTAGTGATGGTTCAGAACGCTGCCGTATCCTATAACGACCCTCCGAAAGATGATCAGCCGCGCCGCCGCCTCATCGCGCTTGATCCCCAATCTGGCGAGATCATATGGGAAAGTCAAAGCTCTCTCGTCATTTCGCAGGGTGGATTGCTGACGGCGAATGATCGTCTGTTCGCACACGGCTACGATTTGAAAGCCGGGCAATACGTCTTGCAA
>CAZBPB010000120.1:5889-8541 GCA_964493565.1 uncultured Pleurocapsa sp.
CACGCCCAGTATTGAGCTTCGTTCTGCGGTTGCAGTCGCAAAAGTAGTCGTCATCGCGGCACCAGATGAAATTATCAGCCATCCCCTCGATGGCGAGCAGCCCGTCAAGGAATCCATACTCAACGCTAGCTTATTAGCTGATGGTGATGAAGTTTATGCTCATTACATCAATTCCGAGCGAGTTACAGGGTTTGTTTGGTGGGATGGCTCACCAAATCAGGAGCGCGCTCGCGCAGCTTTATCGGAGGTTCCTGTGATTGATGTGACAGGCGGCTTTCTGCCAGCTAAAGGTCAGATCGCGTTTGCGTTTTACCGTGAAGGATTGGGCGTTTGGGGAATTGATATTGAGCGGAAAAAAGTCAACTGGCACACGCTTGGCAATGGATCATCACTGATTAACAGCTTGACCGGGACGCCACATGGAATTGTCGCCCGCGCACGGAGCAAACACCCAATCTATAACATTGATCCAGTGAGCGGTCAAAGCCAGCCTATCGACACTCAGCTTGTTGTGACTAATGCTGCCTTTTGGTTAACCGATCAGTTGATCGTGACCGGCCTAGACGAAGCCGAAATATTCGAGTGGCAGGACTAGGAGACACCCTATGACCGTATTCTCACCACCGCGCTTGCTGAAAGGCGCACTCGTCAGTCTCGATCCACCGAATCCGACGCCGCGCGTGATTGTGTTCCAGTACAACCCGAACACGCTGACACGCTCGCTGGAAGCGCAGATTGCCGAAGAAGAAGGCAAAAGCGGATCGCTGCCTCGCCTTAAGGGCGCGCCGGTAGAAACCATCAAAATTGATGTTGAGATTGACGCTGCTGATCAGCTTGAAAAAGGCAGTGAGCAGGCAGGTGATGTCGGCATCTTTCCACAGCTTTCGGCGCTGGAACTGTTGATCTATCCGTCTAGCGATCTCGTCGTCCTCAATAACATTCTGCTTTCGATAGGAACCATCGAAATCTTGCCCGGCAGTTCCCCGCTGGTGTTATTTATATGGGGCAAGCGCCGCATTTTGCCGGTACGCCTGACCGAATTTAGTATCACTGAAGATGCACACAACCCGAATCTTAGCCCGATTCGCGCCAAAGTTTCACTAGGGCTGCGGGTAATCAGTTATTCAGACGTCAGCTCCAACAGCCCCGCGTGGAGCCTATTTCTGGCGCATCAGGTCACCAAAGAGGCGATGGCGTCGGTGGCAGTGACCAACAGCCTGAACGCGGTTATTGGCAGCGATGTGAAGTTGATTTGATGATATTCAAATGCCGTAGGGGCAACAGGTGAGGGATTTTATGATGTTCGATTTCACCAGCCGTTATGCTAGACAGGAAATTGCTGTATATACCACGCCAGATGGTCAGGAAATCAGCTATGTGCGCCGACGATGGTTACCGCCGGGCGCAACTTTGCCGCTGCTGGCGGAGATCACCTTTCAGTCGTTTGATCGGTTGGATCTGGTCACACATAGGGCGCTGGGCGATCCGCTGCAGTTCTGGCGGGTGGCTGACGCGAACGACGCGATTAACCCGTTTGATCTTGAAGAAACCGGGCGCACTCTACGTGTACCCGTACCCCAACCATGAGGCCTGAATGAGCTTGCTTGGTACTCACATTACCCTGCTAATGGGTCCAACCATCGCGCTGCCGGTGCCACCACCGGCATTGCAAATGCTGGATTCAATCGAAATCACCCACAGCGACGAGGGCCGTTCCGGCTTTCAAATCGTGTTCAAAGCTGTGCGCAGTAAAACAGACATGATTGACTATTTGATCTTCGCTAACCCGCAGTTCAAAGCTGGCAAGCGGGTAATCATTACCTGCACCTTTGGCTCATTCCCGCTAGTACTGATGGACGGCATTATCACTAATCACCAGCTTCAGCCCGGCTCACCGGGCGGCGATCCCGCATCGCTCACGCTGACCGGCGAAGATGTGTCAATCATGATGGATTTGCAGGAAAAGAATGCCGAGCATCCTGCTCAGCCGGATAACGTGATTGTGATGAAGTTAATACTAACTTATGCGCAGTATGGCTTAATTCCGCTGGTTATCCCGCCCATTACGCTGGATGTACCGATTCCAATCGAACGGACGCCAGTGCAGCGCGCTACTGATCTGGCATATATCACAGAACTGGCAACCCGCAACGCTTACACCTTTTTCATACTTCCTGGCCCTGTGATTGGTATGAACACCGCTTACTGGGGGCCGCCCATTCGCACTACGCCACCGCAGAGGGCATTAACAGTGGATATGGGACCAGATACTAACGTGTCTAGCATTTCTTTTGAGCGCACTCCTGCTGAAGCGACGACCGTGCAGGGCAAGGTGCAGGATAGGCAGACCAATACGCAGATGCCAGTGATGAGCTTCATGACCACGCGCCCACCGCTAGCGATTAATTCACCACTGCTGGATCGTGCATTAACCCGTACTGAAACCTTTGGCGGCAGCAGCGGGCAAAGTACGCAGCAGGCGATGGCTGAGGCGCAAGCGCGCACCGATCAATCTATGGATACTGTGAAAGTTGAAGGTGAACTGAATACCAGCGCTTATGGCATGCCGCTGATTGCGCGTGGTTTAGTTGGGCTGCGCGGCGTTGGCTTTAGCTACGATGGGCTGTATTACGTCAAGAAGGTGTCCCATTC
>CAZBPB010000120.1:8551-9731 GCA_964493565.1 uncultured Pleurocapsa sp.
GGGTGAGTACAAACAAAAATTTACGCTTACGCGAGAGGGCACAGGTTCAACCGTGCCGATGGTGATCCCATGAGTCCAGCACAAGCATATTTCGGAAAATATCGCGGCAAAGTGGCTAATAATGTAGACCCGATGTTGCTAGGAAGGGTGCAGATTACCTGCCCGGCGGTGCTTGGCGAGGGGCAGTTGAGTTGGGCGATGCCCAGCGTCCCATATGCAGGCAGTCAGGTCGGGTTTTTCATGGTGCCGCCGGTGGATGCCAATGTATGGGTGGAATTTGAGGGCGGCAATCCAGATTACCCGATCATCGGCGGCTGCTTCTGGGGAACTGGCGAAGTGCCGGCTTCTCCCGCGGTTGCCGATATGAAAGTGATAAAAACGGGTACTGCCACCATCACTCTGAATGATCTACCCGGCGCGGGCGGCGTAACCATCGAAATGAGCAACGGCATGAAGATTAGCATGACGATGTCTGGTATTGAAATCAATGATGGACAGGGCGCAACGATCAAACTTTCTGGCCCGACGGTTTCACTCAATAACGGTGCTTTGGAGGTGACATAACCATGTCTGGCACGCTTGTAACCACCGCCAGTACCATCATTTGTACACATGGCGCGTCGGTATCCATTGTTAGTAGTAACACGCGCGTCAAAGCGGAAGGCTCGCCGGTGGCGCTGATGAATGATACCTACACAGTTTCTGGCTGCCCGTTCCAAATCCCGGTTGGGGCAGGTACCAAACCGCAGCCCTGTGTGAAATTGCAGTGGGTTGCGCCAGCTGTGCGGGTGAAGGTGAACGGTACACCTGTAATTCTACAGACCAGTTCCGGGTTATGCCTGAGCGCCGAGCAAATTCCGCAGGGGCCACCCACCGTTGTGCAAACACAGATTCGCGCAAAGGGGGTGTGATGACACGGCAAATTGAGTATCCCTATCGTTTTGATACTTACGGACGAACGGCAGGCACTGACGAACTCGACCATATTCGGGATATGGTGGCGCAAGTACTGTTTACCTCTCCCGGTGAACGAGTAAACCGCCCGGATTTCGGAACTGGCTTGCTGCAAATGGTGTTTGCGCCCAACAGCGACGAAATAGCGACCGCGCTGCAATTTCTGATACAGGGCGCGCTTCAGCAGTACCTTGGAGACCTGATAACCGTAGAAGCCGTCGTCGCT
>CAZBPB010000121.1:0-9705 GCA_964493565.1 uncultured Pleurocapsa sp.
ACTGCCTGAGCGCGGGTTTTGACCTTTTCCATTGCAGTCAGGCGACCATTTTCAATAGTCAGTACCGGCTTTACACCGACCATAGCACCGAGAATGGCATGAGATGGCTCCACGATGCGATTTTCAAACACGAACGAGGTATTTTCTACATAGTAAATGCTGTATGTGCGTTCGACTGCGCCACGTAGGTGACGGGCAATTTCCTCCACACTCTCTCCCGCTTCCACAAGTTCCAGTGCCAGTTCTACCAGCATTGCCTGACCCGCTGAAATAGTACGGGAATCGATCATCATGATCGGGCAATGGCTGACTTGTAAGGCTCCAGCGCGGGCATTTGACCAGCTCGAAGAAATATCACGCGATGCATGAATAGAGATGATACTGCTGGCGTTTTCAGCTGCCTTTGCAAAAGCAGCCACATAATCAGAAACAGAAGGTGGGGATACAGCAGGCGCGTTTGATGAGCGGCGCATCAGGCTAAGCGCCTCATCAATGCTTAGATCGATGTTTTCGCGATAATGTTTGCCATCAATGGTGATACGATTGGGCAACACAGTGACCGACACCGAATTGCTGCCGGGGAAACCACTGTATGTTGCAAAGCTATCTGTGATGACGGCGATGTTTGACCGATTGATCATTACTCGACGCTAATGATGTATGGATAGAGGGCTTGCCCCCCATCAACGATTTCAAACTCAAGTTTTGGATGAAGTATCTGCAAATACTCAGTCAGTTTTTCTGCTTCGCGTTGGCTGGAATCACTGCCAAAATACAGGGTGATTCGCTCGTGGCGGTCAAGAATCGCTTTTGCCATCAGGTCAGCAGCAACCAGCGCCATATCATCACCGGCTGTCACGAGGTTGTCATTAATCAGCCCAATGATTTGCCCTGCTTCCACACGCAAATCATCCAGATCCACATCGCGAGTTGCGTAGGTGATTTCACAGGTAGTGATGTGGGAAAGGGCGGCGGTCATGGCTTCCGCAACCTCGTGAAGTTCGCAATCACCCCTATCGCAAAGGTTGGCGTATTCGAACATCGCTGCAATGCCCTGTGGAATGAAGTAGCTAGGTACCACATGTACCCGCTTATCACTTCCAGCGTGTTCCGCCGCTTGTTTTGCTGCCAGCATGATATTTCTGTTGTTAGGCAGCAAAATGATATCGTCGTTAGGTAGAGCAGCAATGGCGTTCTGAAAATCCCCTATGCTAGGGTTCATAGTTTGCCCGCCTAAGATCACGTGGGCAGCATTAAACTGCTCGGAGAAAACACGACGCAGTCCTTCACCATTAGCAACAGTGATTACCGCAACGCCCTGAATATCGGTTCGGGGTGAGGTGTTCTTCTCTTGAACTTGCCGGGTTTGCACGTAATCTTCATACTGGCGCTGCATGTTTTCGACCACAATATCGTCAAGTGCTGCACCGGATTGAATAGCATAATTTAGCGGTTCGCCGGGATTATGAACATGAACATGTACTTTGATGAGTCTGTTATCGCCTACTACCAACGTTGACCAGCCCATCGCCTGAATATCACGGCGCACGCGTTCGATATTCAGCTCATTTCCGCGCATCAGGAACTGAACATCGTAGCCGTAGCCAAGTTCATCTTCAGGGACAAGCGCATCCTCCCAACTTTCGGCCTTGTTGGGCACATCTACCTCAAGTAGTGGCGTATCTAAATCTTTACCACACAGCGAGCGCAGCATACCTTCAAAGATATAAACCAATCCCTGACCGCCAGAATCTACGACCCCCGCTTTTTTGAGAAGGGGCATCATTTCTGGTGTACGTCGTAAAGCAGCACGCCCGGCAAAGACCATGCGTTTGAGCAGTACAATCAGATCGGTACTTTGCTGGTAATTCTTCTCTACTGCCAGCGCCATGTGCCGCGAGACAGTTAGGATTGTACCTTCTACCGGTTTCTCAACAGCTTTGTAGGCATAATCCACCGAAACTTTGCATGCTTCAGCAAATGCTTCGGCAGTGATTTTGTCATAATGCTCAAGAGCTTTAGCCGTACCTGCGAATATTTGGGAGAGGATTACCCCGGAATTGCCGCGCGCGCCTTTAAGCGCCCCTTCAGCGATGGCGTGAGTGAGCTTTCCGACATGAGTTTCTTCCATCTGGGCAATTTCGAGATAGGCGCTGCGCATAGTGAGGTGCATGTTGGTGCCGGTATCACCATCGGGTACCGGAAATACGTTAAGGCGGTTTACAGTATCGCGGTTGTGCTCCAACCATTGTAAGCCAGCGCCGAAAAGCTGTTTTACTAGATAGCCATCGGCCATCATATTCGCGTTATCGCGGAACGCTTGACGCGTGATCATAAAGACACCTCAGGGAAATAAGTCTGGAAGGCGCACGCGGGTGTACGCCCTTGTTTCTGGAGGAGGGCTATGGTAGCATCACCAGCCGGTTTGTACGTAGAAGTGAGAGCAGAGGCAATAAGATGGCGGTCTGTGAAATTTGCGGAAAGAAGCCTCAATTTGGCAACCAACGCAGCTTCTCGATGCGTGCGACGCGCCGCAAGTTCAACCCGAATATTCAGCGCGTTCGCGTCTTTGAAGGCGGGCAGTACGTGCAGAAGAGTGCTTGCACGAAATGCATTAAGACAATGGCGAAGCTCTAATTTTAGGCTTTGGCATCTGACCTGTAGAAAATTGCCGGCATACGCCGGCATTTTCTTTTTATCATGCCTACTACAACAACGAACCGTCAAAATAATAATGCCCCAAACAGAAAGCCATAACATTGTAATGGAGTTCTATGCGAACGGCGACGGCTAGTTTGCCGATGGATCGCCTGCGTAACGTTAATTTCCCTTATTTATACCACTAAACACGTCGGCACTGGTGGATGAAAAAGTGTCAGGAACTTTTTCGCAATCTGAAATTGAATCCGGAGCGCTGCCGGGCGTTACAAATCAGACGTTTCATTGGTGCTATGCACGTCAGATTTCATAAGTGGACACATTGTTCTGCGTCCACTTATGAATGCTCACCCTCTAATCTGATTACTCCTCGGATGCAGCGGTTAAGTGACATTTATGCCGCTTTTGACTGCCCTCGATTGATGAGCTTCAACCCTTCAATTACCCAGAACATAAGTGATGCTAGGGCAACTGAAACAAGCATTTCATTGAGCGCTACCGGGTATGTCTCAAAGATGCCCTGCAGGAAAGGAATATAGATCACTGCGAACTGTAGGATGGCGGTAGCCAGCACAGCCCACAACATGAGCATATTCTTCTTGAACCATACCTGGAACAAGAGTGTTTTCTCTCCCGCATGTATGGCGACAACGTGGAATAGCTGTCCCAATGCCAGCACCGTGAAAGCGATGGTACGTGGTAGTCGTTCCGCCGCTTCCAGAATTGTACTGGTCTCTTCAGCGGCGTTTTCCTCGTCAGTTTCCAGTAGTTCTACGCGCTCTTCTGTAGTCAGGCTGTCCCAGTTAGCAGGGGCAGTTCCAGCCAGTTCCTCTAATTGGGCAGAACTCAAATACTCTATACCGAGCGTATGGCTCAGCGGGTTTAGATTGTGAGCCGCGTGACCGTAAAGGAACGCCGATAACGTGAGAATTGCGAGCAGCGTTGAACGGAAAATGATTTGCCCGCCCATACCACCAGCAAAAATGCTTTCGTCCTTCGGACGAGGCTGGCGTTGCATTAAGTCAGGTTCGGGAGGTTCAAAGCCCAATGCGATGGCGGGCAGGCCGTCGGTGAGCAGGTTTACCCACAAAATTTGGATAGCCAACAGAGGAACTGGTAGGCCGATCAGGATACCAACGAACATGACCAGAATCTCGCCGATATTGGAGCTAAGCAGGAACAACACAAACTTGCGAATGTTGTCATATACCAGACGACCTTCTTCAACCGCTGCGACAATCGAAGCATAGTTATCGTCAGTTAGCACCATATCGGCGGCACCCTTGCTTACCTCAGTGCCGGTAATGCCCATGGCTACGCCGATGTCGGCCTGTTTGAGCGCTGGGGCGTCGTTCACACCGTCACCGGTCATGGCCACAACTTCACCCTCGGATTGCAGCACCTTTACCAGTCGCATCTTGTGTTCTGGTGATACACGCGCGAATACGGCGGTTTTGTGTGTGGACTCCTTCAGTTCCTGATCGCTCATCTTGTCGATTTCGGCGCCGGGCACTGCTTTTTGCCTAGTGTCAATGATGCCCAGATCGCGGGCAATCGCTTCTGCCGTGAGTGCGTGATCGCCTGTGATCATAATCGAGCGTACGCCTGCACTTTTTGCTGTTTGAATGGCCTCTTTGACCTCAGGTCGCGCTGGATCAACGATGCCGACTAGACCCACGAGCGTTAGATCTCGCTCAATGTCCGGTGTTATGTTCGCAGGGATGCTTTGCCAGGGGCGATAACCGACGCCAATTACTCGCAATCCCTGACCCGCCATTGAGTCGATCTGTGATTGCCACTGTTGACGGCGTTCCTCGGTTAGTGGTGTAACCCCTTCGGGCATGTGTTCGTTTGTTGCCCAACTGACGAGACGATCTGGCGCGCCTTTAGTAATCGCTACCAAAGGTGTGTTAGTGAACAGATTGCGCTGATCTGGATTGACGATTTTGTGAATGGTAGTCATCGCCTTACGTTCACTGCTAAACGGCAGTTCGGCAACACGAGGCAAATCTCTTTCAAGCGCTTCCCGTGACCAACCAACTTTTTCAGCCGCAACGATAAGCGCGCCTTCGGTCGTATCTCCGACGACCTTCAGGTCATCACTGTCTTCACCTTCCAGATAGGCATCGGTATTCAGCGTCATCGCCTTTAGGAAACGACCAACTTCATCATCTGTCTTGGGATCAAGCGGAGTATTATCTTTATCGAGAAATCCGCCTTCAGTGCTGTAGCCAATGCCTGTGATGCGAACGTCCGCGTGGCCGGGCAACGCCAAAAGGGTCGCCGTCATTTCGTTCTTGGTCAGCGTACCAGTCTTATCGGTGCAAATTGTTGTGACCGAGCCAAGGGTTTCAACAGCGGGTAGTTTGCGAATAAGCGCATGTCGGCGCACCATACGAGATGCGCCAAGGGAGAGCGCAATGGTGATAACGGCAGGCAGGCCTTCGGGAACGGCGGCAACTGCAAGGCTGATTGAGGTGATGAACATTTCTTCCAGCGGGATGCCTCTCAACAGCCCGACCCCAAAGACAATGATGACGATAATCACCGCACCAATAACGAGATATTTGCTGAGTTGGTCAAGGCGGACTTGAAGCGGCGTTTTAGAATCCTCGACGCTCAATAACATCTTGGCGATCTTGCCCAGCTCTGTTTCCAACGCAGTGCCAGTGACCACTATCTCCCCGCGTCCATAGGTGACCGAGGTGCCCATGTAAGCCATATTTTTGCGGTCACCCAGCGGCAGGTCGGCTTCATCAATGGGATCAATTGTTTTGTAGACGCCCTGAGACTCTCCAGTGAGCGCGGCTTCTTCGATCTGCAGATTGACGCTTAAAATCACACGTCCGTCAGCCGGAACGCGATCCCCCTCCTGAAGCAGGACAATATCACCGGGAACCAGCCCGGTTGCCAGTACCTGTTCCAGCTTACCATCACGCCGTACACGCACATGGGGAACTTGCATGGCACTTAACGCAGCAAGCGCTTGTTCTGCGCGATATTCTTGAAAAGTACCGAGCGCAGCGTTCAAGATCACGATAATCAGAATGACTACGCCATCTTCAACATCGCCAAGTAAGAAGGAGATGACGGCAGCAAAAATCAAAACGAGCACCAGTATATTGGTGAACTGTTGGAGGATTACTTTCCAGAGAGGCGTGGTATGGTCGCGGGGAAGCTCATTATGCCCGAACTTGGATAATCGCTCGGCTGACTGGGTACTGCTGAGGCCGGTTTCGGCGTTGCTATCTACTTCCTTTAAGACGGAAGAAACGTCGGAACGATAATAGTCGGGCATGTGGCATCCTTGACGTAAATAAGTTTCCGAAAAACTGTAACTGATTGGAATATCCAGGTGATGGTTAAAGATAGCGATGTTATCGTAACGCTACAAGTAAATGAGCCATCTGACTAGTACGCAAGACCCCAAATAGGCAAATATTTTAATGACTTTTTACAGCAGAAGTGCTTGCGAATTAAGTAAATCCAACTACAGTAAATTGTAGACTTCAATAAGAATTTCTAGAAAGAAGGCTGCAATGTTCTCATTTCGAGGAAGTCACCGGTCTCTTTTGCTAAGCATACTTATTGTCTTTGCTGGCGGATTATTTTCGCTGCCAGCTTTTGCCCAGCCCGGAATAGTGACGCCAGTCAACATTGGCGAAAACAAAACGGGAGAAATCACAGCTTTGGCGCCGACAGCCACCTATGCTCTTACAGTGGTCAACCCGCAGTTAGCATCGTTGCAGGTGATTAGTTTGACGCCGGGCTTTGCGCCTACGCTGCGCATCCTGACGTTCGATGGTGCGGTGCAGCAAATAGTGCCAAATCTGAATAATTCGACGTTGATCCAGACGACAGCCGGCTTTTCTACGACAGGGCAATATCTGCTGGAAGTGTCTGGAGCGAATGGTTCAATCGGGCAATTTGTGCTTAGTGTGCAGGGTGGTCCTGAACTGCCACCGCCTGTGCCACTTGTAGTCGGGCTGCCCGTATCAAACGCTGTACAAGCTGAAGCACCGTTTCAGTTCTTTTCATTCCTGGCGTCGCCTTCAGATGTACTTGTGCTTAACGTCAAAGCAGACAATGTGAATAATACGACACCAATATCTGGCCCATTGGTTACGCTACGCGACACTGCGACAAACACCATACTGGCAAGCAGCAGCACAGAGTTGATTGGCAGCCGTTTCCGTATTCCGCCCGGAACGATCAATTATCTTGTAGAAATTGCGCATGGCGGCAGCCCCGCATCAGAACCGTTTACGATCTGTCTTGCGCCTGAGAATGGCACAATTGTGTGTCCGGGTGATGTGCCAGCAATTTCAGTTGTGCCGACTTCAGCGTTGCCGCCTACAATTGCGCCACCTACGGCTACGCCTTACGTGCCGCCGTTTATTCCGCCGGGCGGGCCATGTTTGGTTGCATCATCACGCGGGCAGTCAATCAATATACGCAGCGGCCCCGGATTGGATTTTGCGATTGTGGGCCAACTTGCTCCCGGAATTACTGCGCCCGTTCAGGCGCGGTTACCAGACAGTTCCTGGTATCAAATTAATCTGAATGGCTTAATCGGATGGGTTTCAGCTACCGTAGTGATCGCAGGAGGAAATTGCATCGGTGTAACAGTTGCAACCTTGCCGCCGCCAGCCACACCTAGCGGGACCCTAAGCACCACTACGGCAACATCCACTGCTACAGCTACTGCGACCGCAACGCCGACGGCTACCTCTACTTTGGGAATTATCTTTCCGCCCCTTACAACGATTGAAGTGCTGCCAGTTCCTTTCGTAACACTGGCTATTATGCCAACATTGAATTACTCGCTGCCGCCAATTTATGGTTCAGTGGCATTAAGCGCTGGTTTTGTGCCTGATCCGTTCAGCGTTGGCATAACTGCGGGCGGCCCGACAAGTGCAAGTTATCTTGGCGGCGGTTGTTATGGGTACACCACCTCAGCGCCAACCTTTAGCATAAATTACACCTCAGGATCGGCTTCGCTGCTGCGCTTCTACTTCATTGGCAGCGGCGATACAACGATGATCATCAATTCACCATCGGGTTCATTCTCGTGTGTGGATGACTCGTTCGGTACATTAAACCCGACGATTGACTTCAATTCACCGTCAAGTGGTCGTTATGACATCTGGGTGGCGAGCTACGCGGAAGGCGGAAGTGTTGGCGGCACGCTGTATGCGACCGAACTTTCCGGTAATCATCCGTAGATGAGGGACGCAATAAAAATGGCGAGGTGATAGATGCCTCGCCATTTTTATTTAGCTTGCCTTGTTAAACTACATATACGCTTTCATCAACTGGGTCAATGCGTCTTGCGATGGACGAAGCTTTTCATCTGGCAGTGAAGCCAGCGGCGTATTCACAAGATGCAGGGTTTCAGCAAGAATCTGGCGCGGTTCTTCGTAGTAGAGCAGACCAGTCAAGAATAGCTGCTCTCGCTGTGCCTGTTCCAGCACATCAATAGCTTGCCGACGGTTGCGTGGGTCATGACCATTGTCCAGCTTCTTAAGCCGGATTTGGGAACCGTCGTGCATTTCTACGAGGATAGATTCACCTTCCTGATAATCTGCGGTGATTTCCTCACGCGGTTGCACATAGCCGACCGGAATAAATTCGTATTCGTGCAGCGGCTTTTCGTGTTCCTTGCCGTAAGGATAACTCTTGTTGGCATCTGGCGCGTTGTTGAATGTTACGCACGGGCTGATGATATCTATGACGGCAGTGCCACTGTGGCTGAGCGCCGCTTTGAGTAAGGTTTGCACCTGCTTGCTATCACCGCTAAAGCTGCGAGCGACAAAGGTTGCACCTGCGATCACGGCTTCAAGACACAGGTCAATAGCGGGCAGTTCGTTCAAGCCGTAATACTTCAGCTTTTGACCTTCATCAGAGGTGGCGGAGAACTGACCTTTGGTCAGGCCGTAAACACCATTGTTTTCGATGATGTACACCATCGGCACATTGCGGCGAATCAGGTGCTTGTACTGCCCCAGTCCAATTGAGCCGGTGTCGCCATCGCCGCTGACGGCAATAGCGATCAGATCGCTATTGGCAAGGGTTGCGCCAGTCGCAACTGAGGGCATACGACCGTGTACCGCGTTGAATGCGTGAGAACGCCCCATGAAATAGGCAGGGGTCTTGCTGGAGCAGCCAATGCCACTGAGCTTAACCACCCGGTGCATAGGAAGACCGAGATCGTAGGCGACGCTGATGATCTGGTTGGAAATTGAGTCATGACCGCATCCAGGGCACAGCGTACTCGGTGCACCCTTATAGTCGGTTCTTTCAAGGCCTAGTGCGTTGGGCATTTTACTTTTTCTCCTGCGGCGCGATGTTTTCAACAATCCACTGCGCCGTCATTGGCAGGGTGTCGCCGAGCGAAAGTGAAACCATATGTGTGAGGTCCTGGCTGATTTCCATATTCAGGATTTCAGCCATCTGACCGTCAAAGTTATTCTCGATGACGTAGACCTTCTCGTGACCGGTCACGAAATCATAAACCTCTTGATTTAGGGGTAGGGCACGGATACGAAGGTAGTTGGTCTGGATGCCTTCAGCGAGGAGGCGATCTCGCGCCTCGACGATTGCCGGGTCGTTGGAACCATACGACACGATACCAATTTTCTTTGAGGGGTCAAAATCAATGACCGGCTGGGGCACTATGGTGCGAGCCGTATCGTATTTGCGATGTAGACGTTCGATATTCTTGACCCAGTCTTCACGGCGTTCGCTGTATGTGGCATTTTCGGTATGCCCGGTACCACGCGTAAAGTAGCCAGCGCGCGGGTGGTCGGTTCCGGGAACGGTGCGATAGGGGATGCCGTCACCATCATAATCGCGGTAGCGTCCCCATTCATTGTGCTCTGTAAAAAATTCTTCGAGCGAGATTTTGTCAAGTGTTTTTCCGTGCTGGATAGGCTGATCCGGATAGGTAAATGGCTCACTCATCCAGATATTCATACCCAGATCGAGGTCGCTCATCACAAAGACCGGCATTTGTAACTGGTCAGCCAGATCGAGCGCACGCCAGCC
>CAZBPB010000122.1:0-4137 GCA_964493565.1 uncultured Pleurocapsa sp.
TTTACTGGCAGTTCAGGGGGGTGATTTTGTTGAACACGGGCAAATTCTGGCGCAAAAAGGGCGGCGACGGTTGTTATCGCCGGTGACGGGGCGGGTGGTGCTGATTGATGGGGCTGATATTTTGCTTCAAAAAGAATCATCATCTGTCGAATTGGAAGCCGGATTGAATGGTCAGGTAATTGAAACCAGACCTGAGCGTGGCGTGGTGATCGAAACAATGGGAGCGCTTCTGCAAGGTGTGTGGGGTAATGGTAAGCGAGCCATTTCTACGCTGCGTTTCGCGCCTGATACTGGTCTGGAGACGATGAAGACTGACGAACTGGACTTCGATTATCGCGGCGCGATCATAATCACTAAACAGCCGCTGACCCACAAAGCCCTTCAAGCGATGGCTGAACAGAGTTTTTCAGGCGTAATTGCGCCCAGTTTGGAGACTAATCTGATCCGCGAGGCAGTGGCTGCAAATGGGGCGATTTTGCTGACCGAAGGTATCGGTTCGATACGCATGAGCCAGCCAGTCATCCAGTTTCTGGAAGGCATGGAGGGACGGCAGGCAACGCTTGATGCTTTATGGGTGGAAGGTGGCAGCGCCCGCCCGGAGCTGATCGTGAATGTACCGCTTGCCAATGAACGCCCGACACCACCGCTGTTGAATTTGAGCTTGCAGCTGGGGATGACAGTGCGTGTAGCCCGCGCCGACGGCGCAAGTGTATTTGGTAGAGTAATTTCAATACCAAGAAACCCCGTAATGCTTGAAAACGGGTTAAAATTACAGTGTACACAGGTGGAAATGGTGACAGGTGAGCGTATTTTTGCACCACTGTCGAATATTGAGATACCCGGACGTTAGTCCTGTGAGTAAAACCGGGGCAATGCCCGATTTGCAGCAGATATGTGCTCATGTCATAATGTCGTGCTACAAATGGGAAATAAACGCCCTCAATACCCATTTATTATTAGCAGCCCTTGAACGTCCGCAGGGGGGAAGTATGGCTGCGCCCGTACCGGCAAAGGGAAGAGCATGACGAACCGACCGAACGACTTCAATTTTGACGAAGATCCGTTTGGGGATGACAACCCGTTTAACGGAAACGGGAACGGACACGGGAACGACGATTTCGACTTTGATGATTTCGGAGAGGAGCCTTCTCCTGAGTTTGATTTTGGAGAAGAAATCGTCCCTGAGTTCGATTTTGTTGATGATGATACAACGCTGCCACCGGGATTGGGTGATAACCTCGATTCCGATATGCCGACTCTTGAAGAAGATATGGATTCGGGCGGCACTAGCAAGACGTTTATTTTACTTGCGCTGTTAATGGTACTGTTGTTCCTTGGCGGGTTGGCGCTGGTGATTGTGCTGGTGCTGCGCCCAACCGGGCCAACCGATGCCGAACTGACTGCCACGCAGGTGGTTATGCTTAACCAGACGGTTGAAGCTCAGTTCGCGCAAACACAAACGCAGGGCGCGATTTTCGACAGCATGACCCGCACGGTAGATGCGTATACCGATACACCTACCGCCACGGCTACCCCTACGGAAGCAACCCGCGCGCCAACGCGTACGCCGACGGTGACGCTTGACCCGACTGAGCTAGCAGGCACCGCGCAGGCTATTGCATTCGCACAAACTGCGACGGCATTGGCGCAGCCATCGTCTACTTCATTGCCAACTAACACGCCAACAACTGCCGCTGGTTTAGCCGAGTTCTTCGCTACACAGGTTGCATTTGCCACTCAGCAAGGTGAAGCCCAACAGGCTTTCTTCGGCACTCAGGTTGCGGTGTTGAACAGCGGCGGGGCAACTCAACAAGCGATAAATGAGGCCATCCAGGGCACGCAAGCGGCAATGGTTACCATGAGCGCCGCCGATCAGGAAGCCATCGCAATCTCACTACAGGAAACTCAGTCGGCGGCATCAACGAGTGTCGCACAGCAGCAGGAAGCGCTCGGCGAAGCTGCAACTGTAATTCTTGCGACACAGGCCGCTCTGGATGCCAATGTTAACAATGTGGCAACCGCCATTTTCCAGGTTGATACAGGACTGGGTAACTTCGCGCTGACAGTCGCGCCAATTGCTACCCAGATTGCCCAGATTACGCCGGAAGGGCAGGCGACACAGGCAGCTATTGCCACAATTGTCGCTAATGCAACGGTACAGTCACAGGCAACGCGTGTCTCTGGCAACGGTGATTGCGCAAGCAACAAGCGCGCCACCTCAACCGACGACGGATGGTGAGCCAACTTCCGAGGCGATAGCAATACTAAACGTTCAGGCAACTGATGCTGCAGTTCAGGTCATCAATCTTGCCAGCACGCAGGTGGCAATCCAGACGCAGATCAGCGTGCCTACGGACGCGCCAGAGTTCAACCCGGAGGCAGCCGCTACGGTTGCCGCGGTTGCAACGAGCGCCGCCGAACAGGCCGATGCTATTGTTGCAACCCAGCAAGCACTAAGCACCCAGATGGCTGCTTCGGGCGCGACACAAGCGCCTACTTCAGAAATCGTTGGAACGTTGCAAGTGCAAGCGACAGAAGCAGCGAATCAGTTTAATGCTGTTGTTGCAACCCAGCAGGCCATTCAAACGCAAATTAGCCTGCCAACAGATGCACCGGGATTTGATCCGAATGCGGCGGCGGTGGCTACAAGCGCGGCGGAACAGATCAGCGCATTTATTGCCACTCAGCAGGTATTGGCTACCCAGATTGCGGGCATTAACCAGATCTCTGGTGTGCTGCCTGAAATTGTTGGAACGCAAATTGCACTGGCAACGCAGGCCGCCCGGCAAGATGAAGTGCAGCAGGCTGTGGCTACGCAGCAGGGTATGGCTACACAGGCTGCGCTGGCAACCCGCGCCGCGCTGGTAGAACAGGCTTTGAGCGGTACGTTGATCGCGCTGCAACAAACGCCAACGACACCACCTTTAAGCGGCATTAACCTGACAGCGACGGCAATTGCAGGTGCCTTCCAACTGCTGACCCAACAGGCTCCCGAGGCGACGACTGAGGCAGGTGTTCAGCCGACGGTTGGTTTCCCGACGCTTGTACCGACTCCATCAACACTGCCGCAAACCGGCCTGTTTGATGAAGTAAGCAGCGGCGCAAACCTCGGCGTGCTTGCCTTGATGGTGCTGGGTCTGGTTGGCGTGGTGATTGGCGCACGCTACCTACGCTCGCGCAATACGACAGCAGACGCGGAAGCTGAACCTGTGGCGAAGCGCCAGCAGCCGCCGACGGTAGAGCGGCATGAACTGCCTGACGATGAAGACGATTTGACAGGGGAAGAGTAGCCCGCAGTATCCTCACCCCTGAGAACCCGTTCCATTGCATGGTGATGGAAACAAGGAACGGATAGACAGGCTAATAAGAAAATGAATACAGAAGGGCGGTCATGTTGACCGCCCTTCTGTATTCCCCGTGATATAATGGCGCAACACTTCCTCATAACTGGTAATCATTACCTCACATGCGTTTTGACACGCACCGTATCAGCGCATTTTTAGTTGAAGAATTTAAGAAAGCGAAACTGGATGTCCTGATTGACGATGGCGACTTGAAGCATGTCCGTACCTCATCGGGAGAGATAGCGGCGATCTATCTGGTGGAAACAGCGCTGCCGATTAGCGAACTGCGCTATCTGGTGGAAACCAACACTACCGACAGCATGTATACCATGTTCATTTTGTGGGCGGAACTGCTGATGCCCGCCAACGGTACACGCTATAAGCCGCATGATTATATGTCAGCGCTGCTGGCGTTACATGGCGAAAAGATTTATGCATTTGACCCTTACGGTGGGGATCAACTGGTGTTTCCCGTACATTTTGATCGTGAGCATGGCCGCCATACCCGTAACATTCGTTATGGCGCGCCAATCATAGCAGGCAAGCTGACCAGTCATTTGGTGAAAGTGAACGCGCCCGGGCTGGATGGTGTGTGGCGGATTGCCGATTTTGAGAGCCGGACAGGAGCGCAGCCTGCGCATGGGCGGCTTTCGATTCATGACCCGCTGTATGCACAATTGGTGATACTGGGTGTGGAGCGTAAGGCCACGCCAGAGGCAACGCGTATTGCCGTGAAACGGGCGTACCGCAAGCTGGCACGGCAGTATCACCCAGATCGCAACCCTGGGGACAA
>CAZBPB010000122.1:4147-9644 GCA_964493565.1 uncultured Pleurocapsa sp.
CCTGACCTGAATAGCCATGCTGAAGCCGCCGATATGATGCGGAAAATAAATCAAGCCTATGAGACGATATTGGAGCGGCTGTAGGGGATGAATCTGCCTTATTATTCTCAAAAGTATTATTCGACAGCTTAGGAGCGTTACAGCATGTTAAACGTAGAAGCCCTTGAAGCCGCGATTATCCAACTGCCGGATGAGAATCCGTTTTCTGGCGTGGTTCACATTTGTAAAGACGGCGAGCCAGTATTTAGCCGCGCTTATGGCTTTGCCGATAAAGCCAACGCCCGCCCCAACAACCTGAACACAAAATTTGCGGTTGCGTCCGGCTCCAAGACCTTCACGGCGGTGGCGATTTGCCATCTGGTTGATCAGGGTAAACTTAGCTTTGATGTGCCACTGAGCGAGTGTTTGCCGGGGGTGTTCCCGCAGTTTGACCCGGAGGTGACCGTTCATCATCTGCTTACGCATACGTCTGGTATTCCCGACTATTTCGATGAAGAAGAAATGGACGATTATGGGGCGCTGTGGGCAGAAATCCCAATGTACAACATTCGCAAGCCTGCTGATTTCTTGCCGCTGTTCGGGCATTTGCCAATGAAATTTACGCCGGGGGAACGTTTCGCCTACAACAATTCGGGGTATATCGTCCTTGGCCTGATTATTGAACAGGTCAGTGGAATGTCCTATACGGACTACGCAGCAAAATATATTTTTGAGCCTTGCGGCATGACTGGAAGCGGCTTTTATGAAACGGATCGCCTGCCGGAGAACACCGCTTACGGCTACGTGCGCGGTGAGAATGGTGATTGGCGCACCAATTTCTTCTCCGTGCCGATTGTTGGCGGGGCAGATGGCGGCGTATTTGTGACCGCGCCAGATATGGCCCGTTTCTGGGATCACCTGCGCCATCATCACCTGTTAAGCGACGAATCGACGCGAAAGATGCTCACGCCGTACCACACATTCACCTATATGGACGACACGCCGGGCGGTTATGGTTATGGCCTGTGGATACGGATGCACGGTGATGATGTCTACATTTATCATGCTGAAGGCGGCGATCCGGGCGTGGAATTTATCTCTGGCGTGTGTGAAGCACAGAATATTGATTTTTCGGTAATTTCAAACACCGAAGATGGCGTAGAAGCGGTGACAGCGCTGATTTTTGAGGCGTTGGGGTGATTGGCGGAGGGCTGAAGCTGCGCCCCGTGAAGGAGGTCTTTGACAACCTATATTCAAGACCAACAAAATTATTCATATGCTTATGATCACAGTAGTCTTGCCAGCGGATGATCTATACGGCGATTCTTTCAATGATGCAGAGACAATCCTACACTCCTAGTTTGCGACCGGAAGAGCAGGTGCGGCGATATGTTTTGTGGTTGCTTCAGACACAATTGGGCTATCCGGCGCACTGGATTGGTCAAGAATTTCCTATAAAAATGGGTTCGGATTCCAGAAGAGCCGATATTGTTGTATTTCATCCCAATAGACCGCGAACTCAAGAAAATATACGGATAATCATTGAGTGCAAACGAGTAGATGCCGGGTATAAAAGAACGCAAGAAGCAATTCAACAATTATCCTCATACGTGTCTGCTTGTCTGAATGTCGAATATGGCGTTGTCGCATGTAGAGATTGGCTTGTCTACCAGCGCCGTCCTGCATTCAATGGCTTG
Source organism: uncultured Pleurocapsa sp. (assembly GCA_964493565.1). GTDB lineage: Bacteria > Chloroflexota > Anaerolineae > Aggregatilineales > Phototrophicaceae > Flexifilum. Next base: position 5,824 of record CAZBPB010000122.1, read on the forward strand.
ATCGAGTTAAGTTCTATTTCTGCACTGCCAAACGCATTGGGAAACCCTACGCCAATCTCCTATAGGCCATACTTTCAAGCGGTAGCGCCGCAAATTGCTACGCCAATCTCACCATACGGTTGGAACAATCAACAGAATCCGATATCTCCTTTGACTTCACCTGTTAACCAAAATGGGAAAGGTACTTGGCTGAAAATAGTGTTTGGGCTATTTCTTGCTGCATTATTCCTCTATTTTGGGGCTACTAATTGGGGGAATTTCGCAAAAGTATTTGGCGTTGCTTCAGATGATGTTCCCGCAGAACTTGAAGGGATTGTTGTCCCGCCGGAAATGCTACAAACGCTTACTGCGCAAACGGTAGTTTCAGTCATGAGCAATCCAAATAGTGCTGGAGCGCAGACACCTACAGCAATTATTCGTCAATATATGGAGGTTTCCGGACAGCAACGGATTAATGTTCGGTTGGCAGATACTACCCAATCGGCGGTGGTTACTGTCTTAAATCCGGGTCAGCATGTATTGAGAATTGGTCATAATCTTGACCGCACATGGACGCATGTTGAACTCGAAAACGGAGCTAACGGTTGGGTTGCCAGTCATTTACTTGAAGAAACTCAGGTTGGAATGCAACCATAATGTTTACCCCATCTTCATCCCCTTAAACGCCCGAATCTGATCGGTAATCGCGCGTTCGATGGGCAGGCGTTCGGCGCTGCTGGCACCGTAGAAACCGGCAATTCCCGGCATTTTGAGCATGGCCTGCGCAACGTTCTCCGGCTCATCAAACGGGCCGCCGTGGCAGATTACCAGTTGATCGCGCTTGATTGACCAACATGCTTCGGCAATAGACATCACAAACTCGATACCGTCATCCAGCGTCATGGCGGTATTCGCGCCGATGCTTCCGGCAGTGGTCAGGCCGGCATGAGCGACGATTAAATCAGCGCCAGCGTCCATCATGGCGCGCGCTTCTTCAATGGTGAACACGTAAGGTGAAGTGAACAGATCGAGCTTGTGTGCTTCGCCAATCATGTCCACTTCTCTAGCATAGCTGATGCCCGTTTCTTCCATGTTCACGCGCATTTTGCCGTCAAACAGGCCGACAGTGGGGAAATTCTGCACGCCGGAAAAGCCGATTTCCTCGACCTGTTTCAAAAAGTGGGGCATCTGGCGGAAGGGATCGGTGCCGTTGACGCCTGCTAGAACCGGCGTGTTTTTGACCACAGGCAAGACTTCGCCTGCCATCTCCATGACGATGGCGTTGGCATCTCCATAGGCGAACAAGCCGGTCAGCGAGCTGCGCCCGGCCATGCGGTAGCGCCCGCTGTTGTAGATGATGATCAGATCCGTGCCGCCCGCTTCTTCAAATTTGGCGGAGATACCAGTACCTGCGCCAGTACCGATGATTGGCTTGCCTGCGGCTTGCTGACTGCGTAAACGGCTTAAAATTTCATCGCGTGTAATGGACATGATCTCTCCAATTTTTGAACCGTTGGGACGCCGGAAACACCAAGCATGATTGTTGCTAATACCGGCGAACTTGGCGCCCCGGCAGTTTAGATTCTATCAACGAGCATTTCCAGCAGGGCATCAGCGGCGGCATTTGCGAAATCTGGATCATTGATATGGGTGTCATATTCGACCACCTGAATATGATCGCTGAGGTTTCGCTTGAGCGCGTCGCGGAAGGCGGTTAATGTTTCCGGCCAATAGAACGGCTTACCCTGTACATCAATTTCGGAGACGCCGCGCATCGGCAGCATTATTTTGACCGGTGCGGCAGCGCGATTCAGCTTTTGCGCGAAGATTTCACCAAGCTGCGCAGTTTCTTCGGGCGTGGTGCGCATCAACGTGACGTTGGCATTCCATTCGTAAAAAAGGCGATCTGCGAACTGCGGCGGTACATTTTCGCGTCCCCAGAAATTCACCATATCAATGCAACCGGGTACGATCACCTGCGGGATATTGCCCATCGCGGCGGCATCTAAGCGTTCTGATCCAGCGGTCAGTACGCCACCCACCAGCTCGTCAGCCCATTCGGTGGTGGTCATGTCCAGTACGGCAGCGAACTGGCCTTCGGAGATGAGCATTTCCATAGTGCGCCCGCCGGTGCCGGTGGCATGGAAGATGATGACTTCAAAGCCCGCCGCTTCGAGGCGCTTTTTGGCGTGATTGACGGCCTGCGTAGTATTGCCGAACATGGAGATTGCGACCATCGGGCGCTGATCGTGGGTAGCAGCCTCAAGTGTACGTGGGTCGCACATGCCGCAGATAGCCCCGGCGGCGTTGGCGTAAATTTTACGGCTGATGCGATTTAGCCCGGCCACGTCAATTACAGCAGGCATCAGGATGATATCGCTGGTGCCGATGAAACGGCTGGTTTCACCGGATGCCACCGTAGAGACTATCAGTTTTGGGAAGCCGACAGGCAAGGCGCGCATGGCAGTTGAGGCAACCGTAGTGCCGCCACCGCCGCCCATACTGACGATACCGTCAATTTTTTCCTGCGCGTACAGGCGGCGCACGATTTCAGCCGCGCCAGTTGCCATGACTTCCATAGCCGCGCCTCTATCGCCATTTGCCCGAAGCGTGGCTAGTGGAACCTCGCCGGTAGCGGCTACTTCTTCGCGCGAAATATCTGCGGCAAAAGCGGGTTCACCCATCACGCTGAAATCAATGACCAGCGTTTGGCAGCCGCGTTTTTCAATTTCGGTTTTCAGAAAAGCGAAATCTTCACCTTTGGTATCCAGCGCGCCAAGCAGTGCAATTGTGGTCATTTATTGTGCCTCAATGAGCCTGTATATGGGGCATATCTCACAGTGGAATGTATCACGCTTCTCGGAGGTTCACCCTGTGATTTATGCACTTTGTATCAAAATTGCGGCGATCAATTTCAACCATGCGTTTAATTTCAATATTCTATGAATTATTTGCAGGGCATGAATAAATCCAAATTCAGGTAGAGCCAGTCTTTTTAGCGGAATTTTCTAACTTCTGACAATATTGTTAAAAGTTATTCAACGAAATTGACACTTATTGACACTATTTGACATAGCATGCTATGTTCTCATCACAAATACAGCAATTATTGTAGTTTTGAAATTATTCATGGATAGCATAAAAGATTTAAACTTTCCTACTCCTATTTATTTGCAATCTCCGCAGGCGAAAACTGTCGCCTGTTTACGGCGATATGGCCCACTTTCGCGCAGCGACATTGCGGATATGACAGGCTATTCACGCTCGACTATCACTGCAGTTGTAAACGAACTGACCATCACAGGAATACTTGAAGAGAGTGGCATCGGTGAATCCAGTGGTGGGAGGCGGCCACGCGTGGTTAGCTTTAGGCCGGGATTTGGCTACATTGTCGCTGTTGACATGGGGGCAACCGGGCTTGATCTGGCAGTGGCGGATTTCAATGGCATTCTGCTAGATCGTGTCACTATTCCGATTGATGTGCGCGACGGCCCTTCCCCCATATTAGGATTTATCCATAACCTGACCTTTCAAATACTGGATCGATGGGGAATCGCTCCTGAAAAAGTGTTTGCGTTTGGTATCGGCGTACCCGGCCCGGTTGATTTTGCTGCCGGAATTTTGAACTCACCGCCGATCATGCCGGGCTGGGATGCGTACCCGATTCGCGCTTTCTTTCGCTCCTCTTTTCCTAACGCGCTGGTGATTGTTGATAACGATGTCAATATGATGGCGCTCGGAGAGCTTGCGGCTGGTTCTGGGCGCGATCATGAAAATTTCCTGTTCGTCAAAATTGGCACCGGCATTGGTTGCGGCATCGTAGTGCGAGGGGAAATTTATCG
>CAZBPB010000123.1:0-3233 GCA_964493565.1 uncultured Pleurocapsa sp.
GACACGCAATCCAAGAGCTAGCGCCTTACGCAGCACAAAACGGGTTTGCGGCATCGGGCCTTCAACCGCATCTACCAGCAGCAAAGCGCCGTCTACCATGTTCAGCACCCGCTCGACCTCCCCACCGAAGTCGGCGTGACCGGGGGTGTCTACAATGTTGATCTTGATGTCCTTGTAATGGACGGCGGTGTTCTTAGCAAGAATGGTGATGCCGCGCTCGCGCTCCAGATCGTTCGAGTCTAGAATACGCTCACCTGCGGCTTCGGCATTCCGAAAAACCTTGGTCTGTTTCAACATGCCATCAACCAATGTCGTCTTTCCATGATCGACATGTGCGATGATAGCGATATTGCGAATATCATCACGCTTTTGAGTCACAACTTATCCTGATTTTCTTCGCTGAACGGAGTAACGATTAATGTTAGCAGGAAATACTTATGGGATATAGGGGAAAATGCTGCTGTCGGGTAAAATTCATCCGTCTATTGAACTACGCTCACGCTGCTTAATGGTGACTTGATGCAAAAACTAATAGATCAAGAATGGTTTCGTTCTTTGTTTCTGGCGCTGATCATCATCGGAATATTACTTCTGACCTTTGGCGTTGTACGCTATTTTACACTCAGTTACCAGATGGGGCAGAACCTTGCATTTCAGATTCAGTCACAGTCACAGAGCGTTGATCCACAAACGATGACGGAGGCGCAGGGGTTGATGGCCTCTAATGAGGAATTACGCCAGATCAACGCCTCGCGCAGTCAGAGTGTGATACTTGCTGGAGTGGGGTTGGTGCTGGTTGCTGTAGGCTGGCTTGGACGCGACTGGGTGCAGGCTCAACGCCGAAAAGCGGCTAAGAGCATGGCAAAAGCCCCACCAGCATAAACCAGTCCATGAAATTGGGGCGCTGTTCTCAGGGGGATATAATCATGAAAACGGCATTTGCTAGAGGTATAGCAAGAAATATCGCCCTCTCAAATAAAAGATGCTAATCCTAATGCTTAGGAACTAATCATGAGTGTAGACTTCGGGCTGGCGCTGGTATTTGGGCCTCCGTCCGGTGAGCCAGAGCGTTTTGTAGGTGATCTGGTTGAAAGTTTGCCATATCTTGGTGATCGTATCCGCAGCTTGTGGATGACGGATCATTTCTTCTGGAATTTGACGCCAACCCATGAGGTGTGGGTGGTCATGTCGTATTTGGCGGCGTATTTCCCGACGCTTGAAGTTGCGCCGATGGTCTTAGGGCAAAGCTATCGCAATCCGGCGCTTACAGCGAAGATGGCGGCAACGTTGCAATCGCTGAGTGCTGGTCGGTTCATCATGGGAATTGGCGCTGGCTGGAAAGAAGATGAATATCTGGCCTACAACTACCCGTATCCGGGGGCGGGAGTACGGCTGGAACAGCTTGAAGACACGTTGGAAATTCTCAAGCGTATGTGGACGGAATCTGATCCAGTGACCTACGAGGGAAAGCATTACTCAATTCACAACGCATTCTGCCAGCCAAAGCCAAACCCGATGATCCCGATTGTTGTGGGTGGCGGTGGCAAAAAGACGATGATGCTGGCGGCTAAACATGCCGATATGTGGAATATTTCCGATTCTACAATTGAACGCTTCAGCGAAAAAACATCTACTCTCAAAGCCCATTGTGAAACAATTGGTCGTGAATGGAGTTCAATACGCAAAACATGGTTTGGGCGTGTTGCGGTTGGTCGCACCGAAGCTGAGGCAGAAGCGCGAGGTGGCAGCGAGTGGAATCGGGGAAACGCCTTTGTTGGCACCCCTGCGCGCATCGTTGAACAAATGAATGCTTTTGTTCAAGCCGATTGCAGTTATTTCATGATTGACATATTAGGACTACCTGATCCTGAAGTGCTCAATATGGTGGTCAACGAAATTCTTCCAAATGTGGGGTAGGGCGCTGTGAAACTGACGTGGTATGGCCATGCGAGTTTTTTAATCGTTGCGAATGATGGTACGCGGATCGTAACGGATCCGTACACGCCGCAAACTTCAGGCTACCTGCCGATTTCCAATCATGCCGGGATAGTTATCATTTCCTCAGAAAACGATTCGTTTCATTGTCGCGCTGATCTAGTGCCGGGTAACCCAACGGTTATCAATGCGTTGGCTTTAGCGGAAGAAGGGGGGCAAACGGTTGAGTCCGGCATCCCCATCAGGGCAATTGCAGCGATGGAAGCGCTCAGTCATCGTGAGCATGATCCCGATCAAAACGGAATGTATCGTTTCGAGGTGGATGGTGTGCATGTCGGACATATGGGGGATATGGGGAATGCCCTCAGCCCTGATCAACTCGCATTTTTCGAAGGCATTGATGTGTTGCTGGCATTGGCCGGCGGGCATCCAACTATTGAATTAGATGATTTAATGACCCTAATTGATCACGTTTCACCAAGAATTGTAGTGCCAATGCACTTTCGGACGTTGAAATACAGGCCGCGTAATACATACTGGATTGACACCTTTATGGGTTATTTTGCAGATGCAGACATTGATTTCCCCTGTGTAACGGAAGTGGAGATATCGCGGGAGAGTTTGCCGGAAAAGACGCGCATCTGGGTGCTGCCCCACGCGGGATAAGAAATTTCACAATTTAGCCTCTCGCTGTCGCCCTGCACTAAATGGGTCGGCAGAGAGATTTGTATCTACTGATGAAGGATTCTCTCATGCTCAATGTGGCAGTTATCGGAGCCGGTCGTATCGGTCGGCTACATGCCGAAAACTTAAGTTATTGTATCCCTCAAACGCAGGTGGTGGGAATTGCTGACGTGCAACTTTCTGCTGCTGAAGATACGGCTTCCCGGTTGAACATTCCCCATACCACAGCCGACTACCGTGAGCTGCTGGCAAAACCAGAAGTGGATGTGGTGGTGATTTGTTCTGCCACAGACACGCATACCGAGATCATCATAGAATCAGCAAAAGCGGGTAAGCAGATTTTCTGCGAAAAACCAATTGATCTTAGCCTTTCAAAAATTGATGCCGCATTAGAAGCTGTTGATAAAGCCGGCGTAAAAATGCAGATAGGATTCAACCGCCGTTTCGACCCGAATTTTCGGAGAGTGCGGACGGCTGTAGAACGCGGCGAAGTGGGTATGCCGCATCGCCTGCATATCATCAGCCGGGATCCTGCGCCGCCGCCATTGAGTTATGTCAAAGTTTCCGGCGGGATGTTTGTAGATATGTCTATCCACGATTTTGACATGGCACGT
>CAZBPB010000123.1:3258-9617 GCA_964493565.1 uncultured Pleurocapsa sp.
ATTTACACGATCGCGGGGGTGATGGTGGATCCGGCGATTGGCGCTGCTGGCGACGTGGACTCTGCGCTTGTGACTATGAAATTTGCCAATGGGGTGATCGGCTCAATTGATAACAGTCGGCAGGCGGTTTATGGCTACGACCAGCGCGTAGAGGTGTTTGGCAGCGGCGGCAAAATTGAGACCGATAATAATTATCCGAATGCCGCACGCATCAGCAGCGCTCAAAACGTGCACCGCGATTTGCCGCTGAATTTCTTCCTTGAGCGATATTCAGAAAGCTATGTAGCGGAAATCTTGTCGTTTGTGAATGCGCTGGAAAATGATAAGCCAGTGTCTGTAAGCGGCGTTGACGGTCGTCAGGCTGTGGTGATGGGGATTGCGGCGCGAAAGTCCTATCTGGAACATCGCCCTGTGAGGCTTGACGAAATTTAGCCATCGCCATTGGCCTGACTGTGAATTTACCTTCAGCACAAATCATGCAGCCTAAGTTTCCAACCCTACTTGTGAACGGTCGTGAATCTATGCCGTCAACAAGTGATCCCCAATGACTTCGGCGGCATTTACCTTTGCGCGTGATCGGTTTACATGGCTTGCCTATTTTATGCTGGCGTATTACGCCTATTTGCAGGCGGCGCTGGGTCCCTTAATGCCATTTCTGGCAGCAGAACTGGAACTTTCCTATACACTGCGTGGGCTGCATTTTAGCGCCTTCGCCCTGGGTATGATCATTGCTGGCACTACCGCAGATCGCGTCGCAAAGCGATTTGGTCGCACTGCATTATTTTGGGGCGGTGGGGCAGGAATGGCAGCAGGTGTAGTGATCCTCATAATGGGGCAAACCGCGTCTATCACCATCTTCGGATCGTTTGTGATGGGTACGATAGGCACGTATTTACTGGTGATGATCCAGGCAACTTTGGCTGATCATCACGGCGCGGGGCGAGCAGTCGCGCTGACCGAGTCGAATGTAGGGGCAAGCGCAGCAGCCATGCTTGCGCCATTGCTGATTAGCCAGGTCGAGGGTCTTGGCTTTAGCTGGCGATTTGCCATGCTAGCGATGGTCGTTGCATGGATCATTGTACTGCTAACGCAATCCCGTGTACCTGTTCCGCGTGCGCCCGTAGAGGTCTGCGAAGGTGCGCGGACAAAGACCCGTTTGCCACCATTGTTCTGGGTGTATTGGTTAGTGGTGCTGCTCAGTGTATCTGTCGAGTGGAGTGCCGGCTTTTGGGCGGCGGATTTTCTTGAGAATGTGGTAGGTTTAGCCCGTATTGATGCTGCTGCCGCAATGACCACCTTTTATTTGGCGATACTTCTTGGACGTTTGATAGGCAGTCGCCTTAGCCGTATTGTTTCACCTAACAGATTGTTACTATTGGCATCAGTCATTTTGCTGGCAGGGTTTCCTGTATTCTGGCTTTCGCGTTCGGCGGTTATGGCGCTGCCCGGGCTATTTCTAATGGGATTGGGCATCGCCAATCTCTTTCCGATGACGCTTTCGATTGTTTCGAATCTGGTGCCAGAGATGGCAAATGTTGCCAGTGCACGAACGTCACTGGCGGCGGGCATCGCGATTCTTGTCATGCCTCAGGTTTTAGGTTCGACCGCTGATCAGGTTGGGATTCAGGCTGCATTCGGCATTGTCGGGATTATTTCGCTGGGTGTACTCATTATTGTTTGGTTTGCCAATCGCGCTGCTACTCGAACGCGTCTTATTTCGGCTTAAAGTGAAACACGATGTGCCTCATGGTGGATGATGCAAGGTGTATGAGAAATCCCCCAGATCAACATAGGTCAAGGATGACCAATACCACCCTTGACCTACACTCTGTACAGCCTGTTACGTGTTTTAGTTATTCCGCGCTGCGTACCTGATCGATCACTTCGAGAAATTCGCGAGCCATCGGAATCGTCGGATTGCCGGAAACAGTGCTTGAGAAACGTGGGATAGATACCACCAGCACCAGCGTGCCATCCTGAATTAAGCCCAGAGAACCGTATGTGCCGCCGCCGAAAAGATTTGGTGTAGGCAGATTGGCTTCTTCATCGCTGTTGTCAAGCCTACGATCGCCGGAACGCTGCTCAAAGTACGCGCTAGCGGCCTCTTCGCTTTCGAACATGGCTATAGTCACGTCGGCGGCGCCACCACCACGCTCAGAAAAATATACACGACCAGCAGCGCCATTTTGTATATTGGGCGGATATACAATTTCTGCGCCTGTCGTTGGATCATCAATACGCTGCCATTGAATGGTTCCGGCGTTAACTGGACTCGGTAGTGCTGCAATGACGGCTTCTATCAAACCGATGGGTGTGCTTATATCAGCGGAAGCCTCTGGCTCAGCAGTCGCTTCCGCGCCAGCATCCGGATTGGCTGTTGCCGTTGGAACAGGTGTGTTGGTTGGTTCGGGTGTAAACGTAGCTGTTGGGCTAGGGGTAATATCTAAATTTTCTGGCGCGCATGCCGCTAGCGGAATTGCAGCGACGAAGTACAAAAAGAGCAGTTTTAGGCGCATAGCGGCGGCCTCCTTCAGAAACAATATCGCTAAAGTAAACAGCTAGAAATACCTTGTTTTTAGCTGTAATTTATTCTTCTTGGCTGCCCAGTCGCAACCGCGCGGGCACTTCGCCCGTCATCACCATGTGCGCAACTTCCATTTCAGAAACTTCATGCTTGTAGAAATCTCCGATTTTGCGCCCCCCGCGAATGATTGTGAAGCGATCCGCAACTTCATGTACGTGGGCAATGTTGTGCGTGATGAAGATTACTGAAAGGCCGCGTTCTTTAGCGCGGCGCGTATAGTTCAGCACTTCGCCGGTTTGCTTCACCGAAAGCGCGGAAGTCGGTTCGTCAAGGATGAGCAGTTTCTTACCAAAATGCACGGCACGCCCGATGGCAATTGATTGGCGCTCGCCGCCAGACATCATCGCTACCGCTTCATCAGGATTGCGGATACGAATACCGATATCTAGTAGTGCCTCCTGCGTACTTTGGGCCATCGCCTTGTGATCAAGGACTTTCAACGGACCGAAACGCCGGGTCAATTCTTGCCCTAACCAGAAATTGCGGGAAATGCTCATAAGTGGAACGAGCGCAAGGTCTTGATAGACTGTTTCAATCCCTAAATCGCGAGCAGCATGTGGGGAATCAATCGTGACCGGATTACCTTCAAAGTAGATCTGTCCGCGAGTCGGCGTATGCACACCTGTTAGAATTTTGATGAGCGTGCTTTTCCCCGCGCCGTTATCACCCAGCAAACCGACAATTTCTTGCCGATCTACGTGGAAATCTACTCCGCGTAGAGCTTCTACGCTGCCAAATTGCTTAACGATACCGCGCATATCTGCCAGTGGTGTAGCATTTGTTTCGGACATGATTAGGTCCTCACCCGGCGTACAGCGGTGTTAATGACCACTGCGACGATGATAATGACACCCTGAACCCCGTAAAATACGCGGGGATCCATCCCGACTAGTACAAGTCCGGTACGCAGCAGTCCAAAGATCAGTACACCGAGAAGCGCGCCAAAAATGCTGCCGTAGCCGCCGCTTAACAGTGTGCCACCGATCACTGATGCCGCGATGACTTCAAGCTCCAATCCTTCACCAAGGTTAGGGCCAACGCTTCCGACGCGAGATACAAAGGTTATACCTGCTACCCCTGCCAGTACCGCGCAGATGATGAAATTGGTGATTTTCACGCGTGAAACGCTGATACCTTGTGCGCGTGCTGCGCCGGGGTTACCACCAACTGCAAAGCTGAAACCACCATACTTCATGTTGTTAAGGATGAACTGGAAGATCACCACCAGCACAAACCACCAGATCACACCCGTGCGTAGATTGATGGAAGCGTCAAATGATCCTACAAGTGGGAGCGACTCGATACGCCCATTGGCAAGATCAAAAAAGTCAAACGAGATTAAACCGGAACCCCGTTCAAGTAGGTCAGCAACTCCCGCCACGCATCCGATGATCAACCCGATGATCGCGACTGTAAAAAGAGCCGCCCAGATAGTTCGGGTAAGCAGCTGTACATCGCGGAATGGCGATTGATCCTCACGAAAATGTTTGATCCGGGTGATGACTTCGCCCCACAGTTTTGGAATCTGACGATAGGCGAAATATACGAGGATCGCGCCTATCAATATTAGAAGCACGATCAACACATATGGACTAACCTCAATTACCGGATCAGGAAGTCGGTAATCTGCGTAACGAATGATGCGGCCTTCGGGAAGTGTGACCAGCGTAATCGCCCGGTAGGCAAGCAGCGTGCCTAAAGTGACGATGAATGAAGGGATGCCAGTCCGTATAAGCAGCACCCCGTTAATGAGTCCCAGAACGCCTGCAAAAACGAGTGCGGCAACGGCTGCAGGGATTGCATGCATCGGGGGAAGGCCGAAAACACCTTCGGTCAGCGCAAGTATGAAAATAAGTGCGCTGGCACCAAATATTGAACCTACTGACAGATCGAACTCACCCGAAATCATCAATAAAGTGATTCCGATAGCGACTATGCCATTGGTGACGTTGGTTGAGAGCGCGCCGGCAATGGCGCGTGTTTCAAAGAACAGCGGTGATGCAATTGAGAAGGCGACAACCAGCGTTACCAGACCGATGATTGCCCCTGCGCTAGGAGACTTCGCGAGTTGATTGCGTACGGATTGGTCAGCCGAGAGGTCTACACTAAGCGTGAGGTATCTATAGACTACTGTAGCCGATAGTAAAAGCATCAATCCCGGAGCAACCAGCTCGACAGCGCCGGACATGTTATCAGCTATAGTGCCGTCGGCGGGAATTTTCGCGTGAATATTGATGATACCTGCAAATACGACGGTCAGACTGACCAGCGCGGTGAGCATAGCAATCCACTGTGCCCACGGCCAACTGCGCTTATCTCGAACCCAAATTGCCCAGAGTGTGCGTAGGCAGACAATTGCCCAGAGTGCAGTGAAGATAATGGCTGCAACTTCAATGATGTTGAAGTCACGGCGGCTGATATTGGCGCGCTCGCCCAGAGCTAACCAGCCTGTGGCAATCTGCTCTGCATACAATAGACACAGCGCGGCAGAAACAAATAGAAAGCCCATAGTAATAAGAACGCCGTGAGATGTTTTCCCTACGCGGCGTTCGAGATAGTCTACAAAGGAAGGGGTGCTGGGGTGGCGTATCAGTCCAATTGCCGTGTACAAGCACAGCAGCCCCCATAGTGCCGAGCTGATCATCGTCACAATTTCGAAAACGTTGAAATCGCGGCGGCTGATATTGGCGCGTTCGCCCAATGCCAACCAACCTGTGGCAATCTGCTCCGCGACAATCAGGCCTAGTAGCCCTGCAACAATCAGGAGAATAATTGTCGCTACATATTTTCGGTTGCGTAGAAGGAGACGTTCTTTTTCGGATACGGAGGGCTGGCTTGAGCCAATTGGGACGGCTGTGCCGGTCATAAACAATTAACCTTCTTAACCAATCCAATAAATAATAATCATCTACAAATAAGGGTAGGGGCGGTATTAGCGCCCCTACCGTTCGCTGCAATGTGATGAACCTACTGCAGATTAGCGGTAGCCGGCTGCGGTGAGATCAATAATTGCATCAACGTTGCCGCCATCAATAACGCCGGGGCCAGTGAAGATGTCGCCACCGGGTGCCATTTCAAACTGGCTGTTCAGATACAACCACATGATGGTTTCAAAACCCTGAAGGTATGGCTGCTGGTCAATCGTTTGCAGGAGAACGCCATCCTGAATCATCTGGTAGATTTCTGCGCTGGTATCGTGGCTGGTAGCATACAGTGAACCGGGTTCAATGCCGGCTTCAGTCAGATACAGATTCAAGCCGGAAGACGGCTGCGGGCCAAGCATGAAGATAGCGTTGGTATCCGGGTTGGCTGCAAAGTAGTCAGCGAGAATACCGGCTGTTTCGGCGGGATCGTTGGTGATATTCAGGCGGTCAATCGGCACGCCATTTTCATCGAATACACTCTCAACGCCTGCGCAACGAGCTTCCAGTCCACTGTGTCCCTGTTCCTGAATCGTGCAAACGCCCTTGGTGATTGCGGCACCATCGGCTGCCTCAGCAAACACGCGCTGTGCATTGCTTACGCCGCCGGTGAATTCATTGGCGCCAATGTAGAAGAGTGTTGGCAGTGCGGAATCAGTGCCTGCGCCGGGATCAGCCGTGTTAAGTACGATGACCGGCAGACCCAGTTCAGCAGCGCGTTCAACGCCGCTGCGAATCACTTCAGGATCAGGCACTGTAGTGCCGATACCGTCGGGATTCAAGGCAAGTGCGTCATCCCAGAAGCCAGCCATGGCCTCCAGACCGTAGGTGTCATCTGCTAGCCACTGGCATTC
>CAZBPB010000124.1:0-5893 GCA_964493565.1 uncultured Pleurocapsa sp.
ACACAATGCTTTAAGGAGACTATTTGATGCCCATCTCTTTTGAAATTCCCGAACACGTGCAGCAGCAGGCTGATATGGCGAAGATGGCGGCGGAATTCTTCATGCGCCCTGCCAGCCGCGAGCTGGATGAAAATGAGCATCAACGCCCCGATATGTTCGTACAGAATATCTGGCCTGTGATGCGCGAAATGCAGAAAAAGACGCTGGATAAACTGGCGATGCCCGCTGCTTCGCCTGATGCTGATGATCGAGATGCTCAGTTGGGGCGACGCGGGTATTTACCTGTGTCTGCCCGGTGGCGCGTTGGGCGGCGCGGCAATTGAAGCAGTGGGTACGCCGGAACAGAAAGTGCGCTTTTTACAGCGTTTTGCCGAAGGCGACATTCCGGCGTGGGGCGCAATGGCCATGACCGAACCCGGCGCAGGCAGCGATACCAGCGCCATCCAAACCACCGCCACCCTTGATAAAGAAACGAACCAGTGGGTACTGAATGGCGAAAAAATCTTCTGCACCAATGGCAAGCTTGCGCTCGATGAATCGGATGGTTTAGTGGTGGTGTGGGCATCCATTGATCGCAGTGCCGGGCGCGCAGGGATGCGTCCATTTGTGGTAGAAGCCGGAACGCCGGGCGTAAAAGTGACCAAGACTGAAATCAAGCACGGCATACGCGCCAGTGACACTGCCTCGATTGTGTTGGATAACGCCCGCATCCCCGCCGATAATATCCTCGGCAGCCCGGAAGTGCAGCGCGAAGGGGGCGGCGGTTTCAAAGGCGCAATGGCAACCTTTGACGCCACCCGCCCGCTTGTTTCTGCCAGCGCGTTAGGCATTGGCCGCGCTTCGCTGGAATTTGTAAAAGAGAAACTGGCTGAAGAAGGCATCGAAATCGCCTACACGCTGCCTTATCACAAACTGACCGCCATTCAGCGCGATGTGCTGGAAATGGAAGCGCAGTTGAAGGCGGCCTATCTGCTTACTTTGCGCGCGATCACGCTGCTGGATCAGCGGCAGCCGAACAATCTTGAATCAGCAATGTGCAAAGCTAAGGCGGGAAAAGTGGTCACGCTCATTTCGCAAAAAGCCGTTGAACTGCTTGGCCCGATGGGCTACAGCCGTGAATGGCTGGCTGAAAAATGGATGCGCGACGCCAAGATCAATGATATCTTCGAAGGCACAGGGCAAATTAACACGCTGATTGTAGCGCGACGCATTTTGGGGTATTCGAGCAAGGAATTGGCGTAAACTTTCATGTGGATTGTATGCTGCGGCATGATGCGTTCGGGTTCAACCTTACAATTCAATCTTGCCAACGCGTTAGTAGAAGAGCTGAAGGTTGGCGTTTCAGCAGGTTTTTTTTACCAAGCGGAGCAGTTTACAGAGGCCGTAACCAAAGATCACGATAGATCGAAATGGCAGGTCATCAAATGCCATTACTGGTGGCGGGAAGTTGAAGCATTGCAGCAAGAGCCGCCAGTCAAGTTTATCTATTGTTATCGTGATTTGCGTGATGTTGCAGCTTCGTGGTTGGAAATGCAGCAGTTACGCTTTAATAGCGACTATATTCGCAACCTTCTACAAGATGCGGTGAATCATTTTGATATCTGGACCAGATGTACTTGTTAGCCGCTACGAAACTGATTTACAGACAAATTCCGGGGAAGAGGTTATACGGATTGCCAACCATCTGAACCTGAAGATTACTGAAGACCTTGCCAGCGTTCTTGCACAGCGCTGCAATCTGCAAGCGCAACGGAACAGAATCGCTTCTTTTGACTATGAGAAAGAGGGGAAGCCGATGATGAATACCCTTTTTGATCCGGCCACCCAACTGCACAACCGGCATATCTTGAACGGTGAATCGGGCCGCTGGAGAACGGTGCTTTCTCCTGCACAGGTGGATCAAATTGAAGGCTGGTTTGGGAATTGGCTAGTGCAGCATGGATACACGCTTCGAGAGCGACACCGCCTCAATGACAGTTTGCTGAATTTCCGCATTCAGCTTACGAGCCAATGGAATCGGGCGCGTTCAAAATTAGCCCATTAAGGTTGGGGCTGCGCTGACAGTACAAAAACTATACAGCTTTTATAAACGAAAATCCGTAATCACAAGGAGTTTCATTTTATGGCCTATCAAATACGCAAAGCAGCGGTAATCGGCAGCGGCACGATGGGCGGCGGCATCGCTACCTTACTGGCAGCCGTCGGCGTCAAGGTAACGCTGCTGGACATTGCAGCCAAAGATACCCAACCCGGAGATTCGCCTGCCAAACGCAACGCCGTCGTTAACGAAGGGGTTAAACGCGCTGCCAGCAGCCGCCCCGCCCAGCTTTTTAGCCAGAACGACCTCAGCTTGATCAGCACAGGCAATATTGATGACGATCTGGCGTTGGTAGCCGATGCGGATTGGATCGTGGAAGTGGTAGTTGAACGATTGGATATCAAGCGGGCGCTGATGGCAAAGCTGGCCGAAGTTGTCTCGCCAAACACGATCATCAGCACCAACACCAGCGGGTTGCCTATTCACGACATCACCGAAGGGTTGCCCGAAGATTTCACCCGCCGATTTTTAGGCACGCACTTTTTTAACCCGCCGCGCTATTTGAAGCTGCTGGAAGTGATCCCCGGCCCGAATACCGATCCTGAAATTCTGGCCTTCATCCAGCGTTACGGGAATGAGGTATTGGGTAAAGGCGTAGTGCTGTGCAAAGACACACCCAATTTCATCGGCAACCGCTTTATGACCATGGTTGGTATGCAGGGCGTGAACACGGCGCTAGACGGTGATTTTACGGTTGAAGAGATTGACAGCATCACCGGCCCGCTGATTGGCCGCCCTAAGACCGCCACCTTCCGCCTGAACGATCTGGTCGGAATTGACGTGGCTGTGGGCGTCGCCCGCAATCTATATCCGGCCATCCCTGACGATCCTGCGCGCGCAGTGCTAGAACATTCGGGTACAACCGCGCTGTTTGATAAACTGCTGGAAAACAAGTGGCTGGGCAATAAGACCGGGCAAGGTTTCTACAAAACGGTCAAAGGCGCTGGCGGTGAGAAAGAATTCTGGTCACTGAATCTCAAGACTTTCGAATACGAACCGCCTTCTAAGCCGCGCTTCGACAGCGTGAGCAAGCATCGTAAAGTTGAAAATACTGGCGAACGCATCAAGTTACTTATGGGTGAAGATGACCGCGCCGCAAAATATCTCTGGCATCATCATGCCTTCTATCTGGCCTATGCCTCGCAGCGCGTGCCAGAAATCACCGATACCATCGTCAACATTGATAACGCTCAGAAATGGGGATTCAGTCACGAGCTTGGCCCATTTGAAATTTGGGACGCGCTGGGGGTAGCCGAAACCGTGCCGCAGTTTGAGGCCGCAGGCTATCCAGTTGCCAGTTGGGTAAAGCAAATGCTGGCAAACGGCAGCAGCACGTTCTATCAGAGCGATGCTGCTGGAAACGCAGTTGCCTATTACAGCCCGCAAGAGCAGATCTACGTTGCCTTGCCGCAAGACACGCTGGCGATTCAAGTCGCAAAGCTGCGCTCGTCATCGTCGCCGGTTGCCCGCAACGCAGGCGCAAGTGTGTGGGATATTGGTGATGGCGCTGCGCTGCTTGAAATTCACAGCCCGGCACAGTCGCTGGATACAGACCTGATCGAAATGGGCTGGAAGGCGCTGGAACTGCTGGATTCGCAGTTTGACGCGCTGATTGTTGGCAGCGAAGCTGAACGCTTCTGCATCGGCGCAAATCTGTTCATGGTGGCGATGGCAGCACAGGCCGGGCAGTTTGATCAGCTTGAGCAGATCATCAAAACTTCACAGGACTGGATGCAGGCGATGCGTTATGCCAGCAAACCGGTGATCATCGCCCCACACAATTTGGCATTGGGCGGCGGCGCAGAGTTGATCATGGCAGGAACGCGGGTGGTCGCCCACTCAGAGCTATATATGGGGCTGGTTGAAGTAGGCGTAGGCGTGATTCCCGGCAGCGGCGGTTGCAAAGAACTGGTACGGCGCATTGTCAATCCGGTCATGCTCAGCCACCCAAATGCCGACCCGCTGCCGCATTTGCAAAAAGCATTTGAGAATATCGCGCTGGCAAAAGTGAGCGAAAGTGCCAAACAGGCGCGTGAAATGGGCTTTTTGACCAGCAGTGATCGCATCGTGATGAACCGCAATTACCTGTTTGGCGAAGCCAAACGCGAAGCCCTACATCTGGCGCGCGGTTATGTGCCGCAGCACGCGGGCAAAGTATATGCTGCCGGGCGTGATGTATATGCCGCGCTGATGCTGGCGATTGAAGGCTTTGTCGAAGGTGGTTATGCCAGCGAGCACGATGCGCTGATCTCGCGCAAGTTGGGTTATATCCTCACCGGCGGCGCAGTCAGCGAACCGGGCTGGATTGATGAACAGGTGTTTCTCGATCTGGAACGCGAGGCATTCTTAAGCCTGTTGGGCGAGCCGAAAACAATCGAGCGTATCGCCCACATGCTGCAAACCAACAAGCCGTTGAGGAACTAAAAAGCTGGCAGAAAATAAGGGGCGATTCAGTGACCGCCCCCAATCAACAAAACAGTTTGTAGGGGTGCAGCGTGCTGCACCCCACACATTCAATTCTTATTCTGCTTCCAACACCACCTTCATCCCTAAAAACCTGCCGTATCGCTCCGCTGCTTCTTCAAACGCTGTTCGCTGTTCAGGAGTCAGCGTCCAGAAAAATTTGCTTTGAATGGTGACCGTATCTTTCTTGAACGTGCGCCGCCACGCGCCAATCACCTGACCATCGAATACAATCGGCGAAGTGAACACACGATCATGCAGCGACCAGAGCTGTACCACGCTGGCATCAATAGATGCGCTTCGGTCAGCATAGCTCAAGGTGAATTCATCGTAATCTTGCAACAGATATGCGGTAGAGGGTGGCTTTCTCTCTTTTACCGATGAAGGCTCATACCAGTATGTATTCCCCTCAATTTCTTCCTTTGACAGTTTCGAACCAACCAGATCGAGCCCGACTCTGGTAGTTGCAACGGTCAGCCCTGACCACCATGCAAAATCTTTGACCGTCGCTGGACCGTGACTGGTGAAATACCGCAGCACCAATGTCGCCAGCGATTCATCCATATCCAGCATTCTGGCTTGCGGCGCGCGTTCTTCAATCAGCGCGTATGTAAACTGCTTGCCCCGTCTCGGCCCGCTGCAATTCCGTGCGTGTCAAATAATGGCTGCCCTGTAATGCCCTGGCGATCACTTCGTTGCTGCGGGCCAGCAGCGAATCATCCATCTCAAGTTGACGTTGTACAGTCCGATTAATTTGTTTCACGCGCGGCGCGGTCAATGCATGAATCCAGCGGATGTCCTCAGGGTGCACAAAATGCCATGTCGGGCGCATTATGTGTGTCCGCAAAATTCTGCCGTCATCCAGCGACTGCTCTATGTCCGCATCAACAGCTTGCTTCATGCGCAAGCCAAGCGACCATTTCGCGTCAGTATATTCCTGTGACTGCGCTGCGCCTAGCCACTTCACTACATCTTCAGGCTTATCAAAGCCTTCGCCAATCAACCGGGTGTTGTGCATACGGTGAAGCGCAATTTCATCAAATTGCATTGATTGCTCCGTGTGTATTTATCACCGTTGTGGGGTAAAGCCTACCTTACCCCACAACAATAAATAGATTACGCGTGTGTTTGGTAATTTGTATCAGCTCTACTGGAAAGCCCCCGCATATTCAGCAGCCCATTGTTCAAAGGTACGCGCCGGTTTACCGGTCACTTCTTCAACCGTTGGCGTGACGGTGTAGCCCACTTCTGGCGTATTGCCATGCGCCCAAACGAAAAACTCAATCACATCTTCGGGGAAACCCTGCGCCCGCCACTGCTCGCGGCCTTCTT
>CAZBPB010000124.1:5903-9492 GCA_964493565.1 uncultured Pleurocapsa sp.
CGCTAAGTTCGATAAACTGAATGTCCCTCCCGACCTGCGCGCCAATCACGTCCACCATTTTGATCGGGGTTAGCACTTCCGGGCCAGTAATGACGTAGCTCTTTCCGCCATGTCCATCTTCTGTAAGCGCTGCTGCCGCCACCGCCGCAATATCGGCTTCATGCACAATTGCTGTCTTGCGGTTGGCAAATGGCTGCCTGACCACCCCTTCACTGCAAATCGTCTCTGCATAATCAAGCGCGCCGGTCATAAACTCCACAGGCTGAAGGATTGTCCATGCCAGTGAACTGGACTGTGCCGCCTGCTCCACCGAGGTTATTTCGCCTGCCCCCAGAATTGTGACCCGTTTCACGCCAGCCTTTTCAGCCATGCCAATAATTTCCGCGCCCGTTTCCAAAGGTGAATAATCGCCGCCATTGAAGTTGATCAAATGCAAACCGGTCACGCCTTCCATAGCCTGAACAAGCGAAGCCGGATCGGTGAGATCGCCTTCGACAACTTCCACACCGCTGGCGAATTTCGCCTTTGAAGCATCGCGCGTTAGCGCCCGCACCTGATGACCAGCATCGTTTAGCTGCTCAACCAGATGACGTCCAACAGTCCCGGTTGCACCTGCAATCAACAACTTCATGTGACCTCCATAAGGGGTAATCTGTCTATAATTTGATCTTAAATTGCAAATAGGACACAATTCGCCCTAATTAGATTAAATACTGAAACCATGTATTCACCAACAACACGCGCACTTACCGTCCTGGAACTTTTGCAATCACGCAATCACATGAGCGGTTCAGAAATTGCCCGCCGCCTTGAGGTTGACCCGCGCACTGTACGTCGCTACATTGCGATGCTGCAAGATATGGGTATTCCCATCGAGGCAGAACGCGGGGCAAGTGGCGCTTATTACTTGCAGCGCGGTTTCAAACTGCCGCCATTGATGTTTACCGACGCCGAAGCTGTGGCGCTCACACTAGGGCTGATGGCTATTCGAGAACTTCGCTTTCCTGTAGATGTCGCCGCAATCGAAGGCGCACTGGCGAAAACCGAACGCGTAATGCCCGAAGGATTGCTAAATCAGGCGCGGGCGCTGCAAGAGGCGATCAGCTTCAAATATGTGATGCCCCGCGTGACGCCGGAAAATGATACAGTCGTCACCTTAAGCACTGCGATTCAGGAACGCCTTCAGGTACGATTACGCTACCGCGCATGGAACGGCGAAGATACTGAACGCGTCTTTAATGCTTATGGCATCGTCTTCTATGATGGATTCTGGTTTACTGCTGGCTACTGCCATCTGCGCGGTGATTTACGCACATTTCGCATGGATCGAATTGCCGACCTAACGATTATTGAGGGATATTTTGAACGCCCCGAAAACTTCGACACCATGGAATATGTGATCAATTCGATCACCACCATGCCCGGATCGGCACAGGCTGAAATTTTGCTGAAAACTACGCTGGAAAAAGCGCAGATAATTCAGGATAACCTAATGGGCACGCTGGAAGAAACCGACGAGGGCATCATATTCCGCCGTGCGGCCTATCCCACAGATTGGATCGCCCACGTTTTGTTGAGCGCAGATTACCCGGTCATTATCCGCCAACCGCAGGAGCTGCGAGAAACACTTCGTCAATTTGCAGAACGTGCATTGCAGATGGCAGGCATTTACGAAACGCACACCCCTTTCTGACCCTTTGACACGCGCCAAAACTTGCTGTAAACTGGCCGTGTTACTCAAAAAGTTTCCTCATTATGACGTGCTGTGGTGTCATGATACGTTTATGGATTTCCCTAACACGCTAAGCTGAAGCGCCTGCTTCGTCTTGCCTGATGGCTGGACGGCGTTTCGGCGCCGGGAATGCACATGTGCATTCCGTCGTTTGCCTGTTCCTCACGGGCATTCGCCATCACAAGCAACGTGTACAGGAAATCCAAAACGCATGGCGCACAAATCCCCCTCCGGCTGGAATGAGGTCGCCGGATGGTATGATGGCTGGGTCGGGCAAACCGGCAGCGAACATCACCGTCACCTGGCTATTCCCACAATTTTGAACTTACTCGACCTGCAACCCGGCCAACACCTGCTGGATATTGGCGCGGGTAGTGGTGTGCTGGCGCAAGCCATTCAGCCAATAGACGCGAGTTATACAGGCATCGACATCAGCCCAAAGCTGATCCGCAAAGCCAGACAATATCACGGCGCTTGCGGGCGCTTTATCGTCGGTGATGCCCGCAATTTGAAACGCATCGTCAAAGCCAGCGAATTCGACAGTTGCGCATTTTTGCTCAGCATTCAGGACATGAACCCGCTGAAATCAGTTTTTGACAACGCGGCTTACGCGCTGCGCGGCGGCGGGATCGTCGCTATTGTGATGACGCATCCATGTTTTCGTATTCCCCGGCAAAGTGGCTGGGGTTATGAAACCGGAAAGCAGCTTCAATACCGGCGTATTGATCGCTATTTAACACCACTGAATATCCCGATGAAGCAGCATAATCACGGCGCGACCATCAGCTTTCACCGTCCTTTGAGTACCTACATCAATACCTTGGCGGAATGTGGCTTCCTGATTGATCGGCTAGATGAAATTACCACCTATCAGCAGAGCGATGACCGCGCCGAACAACGTGCTAATCAGGAAATCCCACTGTTTATGGGGTTACGGGCGAGAAAACAGTAGCTTATTGTTGAGGCTCAGGATGAGTAAAGACGGGGGTTGTCTCCACTTCGACAGCCAATGAACCGCTTGCCTCGCTCCAAAATTGCGCCTCTAAGCCAATTACCCGACCTGCATCATCTTTGATTAGAAAGAGGTCACCGGAGGATTCTTCTTCGATAGGCGAAAGATAAGCCATTTTTTCCGGCGCATCAAACCAGACGATCAGCGTGTTGTTTGCTGCATCAAACCGAACTTTTATTTTGTCCATACAACCTCACCCTGCTTCACTTTATCGGTCGGGTATGCAGTGATCAAAAATCCATCAAAGCCAGGCTGTCTGGCTACAGCGCAAACTAAACGATTATCAACGGCATTATAAAAGAGGTATACATCTTGATCAGATTTGCTACGCCGGATCTCGCCAGGCTCCTTCAATACAGAAACAACATCTCCCAGGCGGTCTTCCATAATCGGATGATCTGCCACGATTTTTCGCTGCCAATATTGTTCATAACAGTGTACTCGAAAACCAAGTGGTGTCTCGACACTAAACAGTTCGCGATCTTCAAACATTATTTATCCATATAAGAGAAGCTAAACAGATCATCCATATCTTATATGAAAACACACCCTTTGTTCTTTTTGGCAGATCAATAATCACTCCCCTCTCAGTGCTTCCGCCGTGACCAGTTTGCTAATGCGCCGCGCCGGATACCAACCAGCCAGCAGTGAGGCAATCACCGCAACCACAAACGCCAGCAAAAATTCATCTGCTGCCAGCGAAAGCTGCATCGTCCACCCGAACGAACGCACATTGATCACGTAGATCAAAACAACCGCCAGCGCCAACCCGATAGGCAGCGCCATCAATCCAGCGACAAAGCCCATCATTCCGGTTTGCAGCAGCGTGAACTGCCATAATTGAC
>CAZBPB010000125.1:0-6329 GCA_964493565.1 uncultured Pleurocapsa sp.
AGGTGCCGGTTTCGTGCTTCAAACGTAGGGCAGAGGCTTCGTCCGGCCACTTGTAACCCGGCCCGCCGCGGCCTGTTCCGGTGGGATCGCCGCCCTGAATCATGAAATCGCTGATCACCCGATGAAATGAAATGCCATCATAAAAACCGTCGCGCGCCAGAAAGACGAAATTATTGACGGTAGCCGGCGCCTCTTTGGCAAACAGTTCAACATCAAAATCGCCTTTAGTAGTTTGGAAATGTGCCACATACTTCTTGTTGGGATCGATCTGCATTGCCGGCGCGGAATCGTATTCTTTGCTCATCGCAATTTTCCTCTCTTTGAATCAGTATATGCCTTTAGCATAACACCGTATTCTAATCAGCACGTGAATTTCGTGCCGCCTATCGCCACGTTTCACCGTAATGATGAATTAATCTAGGTGAGAATTATTAAAAAACCTCAACAGTTTCAAAATTCTCACCGATCTTTACAATCGCCAACGTACCCCGCACATATAATCTGAATCAGAGGCCTTGATGTAAACCATCATGGCGCAGCATTTATAGCGACGGTTAGTAGAAGGTTTATAATGTCGCGTAAGGTTGTGTGTTTTGCGCGTTGGCAGGGGAAAACTTAATGCCTGTAGCGCCGCACATACTCTATATTGAAGATAACATTGATAATCGCACGCTGGTTCGTCGCGTTTTACAGGCGTCGGATTTGGAAGTTGTGCTTGAGGAATCAGCAAACGCGCTTGAGGGTATTCAGCGTGCGCTGGTTTCTCCTCCAGATTTGATCCTCATAGACCTGAGCATGCCCGGCATGGATGGGCTTGAGGCGACCCGGCGTTTACGCGAACACGAATCGTTGCGTGATGTGCCGATTGTGGCGTTAACTGCGAATGTGATGGAAGCAGATCGCAGCCGTGCTTTTGAGGCCGGATGTGATGGTTACATCGGGAAGCCAATTGATATTGATCGTTTCCCCGGTGAAATCATGGCTTACATGAAGAAAATTAGGAGTCCACATGACTGAGGCGTCGCCCAACACCAACGAGGCATCAGCGGCCCGTGCGCCGCTAGACCCACGCGATGCACATGTGCTGGTGGTTGAAGACAATGTGCCAAATTTCGTGTTGATTGCGCGTATGTTGGCGTTTATGGGTGTGCAGAAATGCGAGTGGAAAACATCAGGCTGGCAGGTAGTTCAATTTGCAGACACCCTGCCGCGCGTTGACTTGATCTTGATGGATATTCGCCTGCCTTACGAAGATGGATATCAGGCGTTACAAAAACTGCGCGGCAACCCCCGGTTGAAAGAAACCTGCGTCGTGGCCGTCACCGCTGAAGCCAGTGATGACCAGATGCGCCGCGCAAAAAAGGCGGGATTTAACGGTTTTCTTGGAAAGCCGCTCGATCCTGATCGTTTTCCCGGCCAGATTCGGAAGCTGCTGGCTGGGGAAGAAGTTTGGGAATGGAAGTAGCCCACTACCCCGCGCCCACGGGTTCGTCTTAACGGAGTGACCGCATGCTGAACCCGCAGCCCCCGGCTAACGACTCTGCTGATCTCTTGCAACAGCAGCAGTATCAGGCATCCAGCACCATTTTCGGCTCACACGATCCCGTCGAAATTCTTGAGGCGCTCGTCAACTTCCTTTCTATGGGTTTCAAGCAAGCTGAATTAGGATTGATCGGCGCTGATGATGCTTCAGTGCTGCAAATTCTCGCGCAAATACAAGATGGTGACGTGCGTTTTGCAAACTTTACACGCCATTTAAGCGATTATCCCGCCAGTGATGCCATCGCCGCTATCGAAGTGCTGGCAATTTCCAATGTCGAAACCGATCAATTCCTCGAACCGGAAGAAAAACAGCGGCTGATCGATCAGGGTATACGCGCTGCTATCTTTGCCCCGCTGGTGACCAATCAGCAGATGATCGGTCTGATTTCACTCACCCATCCGACACCCATTGAAGCCTCCACCGCGCGGTTGCGGGCACTTCGTAACCTTGTGGATCAGGCTGCTATCATCTTTGAAAACAAACGCCTGCTTGATGCCGCCCGCGCTTCAGCAGCGCGGCTTGAGGCGCAGGTTCAGCTTCTTCAAATGTTGAATAGTGTGACGACCGGCCTCGCCCGTTATAGCAATCAGCGCGCTCTGTTGGACTTCGCGGTAGAGAATTTGACGCGTGCCGCCGAAGTTGATCATGCGGGCGTAGTGCTGATCGAACCCGGCGGCGAAACGGGCGTTGTTGTTAGCGAGTACCCCGATACCGGCTCTGTGAGCGCCCGGTTGAGCATGGTGGATAACCCGCTGTTCACGTTGGCATTGAAAACGCCTGACCGCCCGCTGGTTATTGATCATGTAGTGACGAGTGAACTTGTGCCGCAGGAAACCCGCGACCTGTTCGCGCGTATTGGCATTCATGGCCTGATGATCGTACCGCTGGTGGTATTTGGTGAAGTGATCGGCTCGCTCGGTCTAGACCTATATTCGGCTGACAAGAAATTTTCCAGTCAGGCAATTGAATCTGCCTCGATTGTTGGAGCGCAAATCGCTGTTAGCCTTCAGAATCTCCGCTTATATAACGATGCTCAAGAGCGTGCCGAGCAGCTTCAACGTATTGCTCGCAATGAGGCCTTGCTGAATACGATTGTGGGTCGCTATCAAACCATCTCCACGATTGATGACTTGCTTAGTTTGACGGTACGCGAACTGGGACAGGCATTGAATGCCCGGCGTGGGCGCATCCGTTTGCAGGTTGCCGAAACGGAGGCGGCTTCATGAGAAGTTTTCTGGCGAAGGTCTACCGTCTTGATGCTTATTCGTCGCCCATTGATCGCGAGCGTGCGCTGCTGGTTTATGCGCTGTGCAGTTTGCTTGTTGGCGCAATGCTGGTGTTTACGCTGGTAGATATCGTCTTGCGCCAGCCCAGTTTCTTGCTGGGGGGCAGCGAAGAAGGCGCCTTCACCAGTATCCTACTGGTGATTCTCGCGGTGTTCGGTATTGCGGGCATTGTAGGTACTCGGCGGGGAATCCGTCTCGCACTCTATACGCCAATTCTGATGACCCTGCTGTTAGCTGGGGGCGGGTTGGGCGCAGAGTATGCCGGTTCGATTGTACTCTTCGCTTTATTCATTCTTACCGTTGCCCTGATTTCTAGCGAACGTGCAACCTTTATCGCGTGGGGCATTTCATCCCTGATCATGCTGCTCTACGCTAACCTGGTGCCTGTTCCCGAAAGTGGTATTCCGGTTCTTACGCCGCTGGATGCATCTGTCGGTATCGTGGTATTGGGTGTGATCGTGCTGCTCACCGTTTTCTTCCGCCGCCTCGTGCGCTCGGTTGAGGTCGGCCTAATGCTTTCTGGGGTACAAACCCAGCTTCGCATTGCCAGAATCACCACCGATATCGCCAGTCGTATTACCCGGCAGGCGGCGCTTGATGACGTTCTTAGCAGTACAGTTCAATTGATCACCGAAAGCTATCCCAGTATTTATCACGCGCAGGTGTTCTTAATCGAGCCAGCGTCTTCGGTTGCTCGTCTTTCTGCCAGCACCGGTACCGCTGGTCAGCAGCTTTTGGAACGCAAACACAGCTTGACAGTAGGTAGCCAGAGCGTGATCGGTCAGGTAACAGCGTCAGGTAATATAGTCGTCACCCGCGCAGGCGAGGCGGTACATCAGCCTAACGCCTTGCTGCCAGACACAGCCGCTGAAGCCGCGTTTCCACTGAAGTTGGGCGATTCTGTGATTGGCGCGCTCGACCTGCAAAGCCGTGAGGTAGATGCCTTCCTGCCTGAAGAAGTTCCTATCTTCCAATCGTTGGCAGATACGCTGGCGGTGGTTATAGATAATGCCCGCCTCGCTGACCAGACACAGGCGCGTCTGGCTGAAAATCAGCGCTTGTTGGATGAAACCCGTCAATCCGCGCGTGAAGTGGAGCGCCTGAACCGCCAGTTGACCCGTGAAGCGTGGACGCAAACCTTAGCCGCGCGCCGTGATGTGTATGACCTTGCTGTGGATTTTGATAGTGGTGAGGTGGTGCAGGAATCTGTCGCATTGACCCCCGCGCTCAAGATTGCTGCCGGTGAAAACCGTATCGTAAACGAAGTTGCCAGCGATAACAGCGCCCGCGTTGTTGCAGTGCCCGTGCGCGTGCGCGGTGAGGTGATCGGTGCGCTTGAATTTGAACTGGCACAGGCAGACGAGCTTGCGCCTGAAGAAATTGCCCTGATCCAGAACGCCAGCGAGCAGCTTGGTCTGGCACTAGACACGGTACGCCTTGCCGAGCAAACGCAAGCACAGGCCGCCCGCGAGCGTAAAGCTGGCGAAATTGCTGGTCAGTTGCTAATGGCCAATGACATTGATGTACTGCTGGAACGCGCGGCAGTTTCTTTCAATGAGGCGCTCGGCGCAGTATTTACGAAAGTTTATATCCGTCCGGGTGCTGATAGTGATGCTGTCCCAACCGGAGATGGCAGCCCTGCAAGTGCCAATGGTTCATCAAATGGTCATCTGGCCGTTCCTGACACCGACGTATGATTACGGATAGATACCAATGAGCCGCCTCTTCAAAGTTAGCGCATACCCTATTTGGCTGAAAATCCTCATACTGGTGACTATTGCCTTGCTTGCGCTTCTCATTCCGGCAGCCTGGCTCACGCGAAATGTACAAACAGAGATCGCGCTAGAAAATGCAGCGTCTTATGTCTCGCAGACAGGCACTGAACAATCGGCGGTCATTTCAGGCAATATTTCTCAGGCACAGTTGAACCTCGATTCTTTCGCCGCCAACCCTGAATATGAGCGTGTGATGCAGTCGCTCTTAGTCGGTGGCTCGCGCACGCAGGTAAATATCAATCTGCCCGATGTGCGCGACGATGACGTCGAGGACCTATTCAATCAGGTGCTGTTAAACCCTGCGACCACGCTCTTTGATACGATTCGTCTGGTGGATCGTGATGGAGACGTGCTCGCTGATGCGGCATTGTCTACCTCATTGGGTATTCCCTCAAATAATGAGGCCGATTCTCCCTCATTCCGTACCGCCGAAGCGGCTGCACTTGCCGGTGATATGCGCGCGCTTTCCGTATCGCAAATTTACGGCATTGGAATTATCGAATATTCCATCGCTGTGCAGTGGCGTGATGGTCGGGTTCTAGGCTATCTGATCGGGCGCATCAGCAACCCCCGCGCGATTTATCCTGCGCTTGAATTTCCGACGGACGGCTATCAGGGCTTCAGTTACCTTGAAAGCGCGCGCGGCATCATCATTAGTTCAACGGCAACCCGCTTCCTGCTCCCCGGTGGTTCCGAATCGGCGCTGGTGAATACGGCGCTGAATGGTAATACCGGTACCCAGCAGTTTGAAATTGAAGGTGTGCCGTTCATCGGTTTCTATACACCGGTACGCGGCGCGCCTCTGGCGTTGATTGCTCAGCTTCCCACCGCTGAACCATTAGCGGCTGCGTCTGACCTCTTTACCGCCCGTAATTTTGTGGTGCTGTTGGGCGGTGCGGTTATTGCCGTTATCGTGGCTGCGCTGGCGCATCTTATGCTGGTTCCGTCGTTGGGTCGTATGCGACGCGCTGCCGATGCAGTCGTAGCTGGGCAATTGGACGCTGTAATTCCCGATACTAATCGTGGTGACGAGATAGGTAGGTTGGCTGGTTCGGTAGAGGCGCTGCGTTCTTCTTATGAATCCCGCGTCAATACTCTGGAATTACGCGTGGCTGCACGTACTCGCGATATTGAAGCTACACAGGACATCACCCGTTATGCTGCGTCAGAACGCGATGTTGAACTGATGCTGAGCCGCGTTGTTGATCTCATTGTTGAACGCTTTGATGGCATCTATCACGCTCAAATATTTCTGCTGGATGCAGAGCAAGCCAGCGCCGTTGTACGTGCGAGCACGGGTGAGGTGGGTAAACAGTTGATGCAGCGCGGTCACCGCCTGCCGGTTGGCAGCCTGAGCGTGATCGGTCAAGTAACCGAACAGGGTAGATTGATTCTTGCGCGCGATACCTCGACCAGTCAGGTACATCGTCGTAATGAGTTTTTGCCCGAAACCCGCGCTGAACTTGCCATCCCCTTGAAAGTGGGAGATGAGGTCATCGGCGCGCTGGATGTGCAGAGTAAGCAGTCTGATGTATTCACGGAAGACCTGATCTCGGTTTTGCAAAGCATGGCTGAACAGATTGCAATCGCTATCCAGAATGCGCGGTTGTACGAAGAAAATACCCGCCGCGCCGGTGAATTGGAATTGATCAACCGTGAAGCCACTCGCCGCGCATGGGGTGAATATATGCGTGACCAGCGCCGCGAAGAACTGGAGAAAACAGC
>CAZBPB010000125.1:6339-8334 GCA_964493565.1 uncultured Pleurocapsa sp.
GGATTTGTAGAAGCGGGTGGCGATTCTGGAATACGCGGGCGGGCAGTTGCTGAGCGCCGGGTGATTTTTGGTGACGCTACCGAACGCAGCACCATTCCGCTGGCTGTGCCAATCATCTTGCGTGATCAGGTCATGGGCGCAGTGGAATGGGAAGTGCCTGTTGAAGGCTTTGGGCAGGATAAGCTTGACTTAGCTCAGGAACTCGCCAATCGTCTGGCGGTCAGTCTTGAAAATGCCCGTCTGTTTGCCGAAAGCCGCCGCGCTACCGAGCGCGAACGTTTGGTGAACAACATCGCCTCGCGGCTGACGACCTCTGCTGGTCTGGACGATATCCTGCGGACAGCAGTGCGCGAAGTCGGTCAGGCGCTTGGCGCACCGCAGGTCAGTATTCGCTTGCACTCACAAACGTTACCGGGTTCTGCCATGACTGATGAAAACGAGGTAGCAGTTCCCGAAAAGACCGGGGCAGCACCATCCACCGAAGATAATTAGGCAAAGACATTGACACAGACGTTGGAGCGAAGATGACGCAGGGGAAAACGGCTAAATCGCCTGAACGGCAAACCTCACTGCGCGCGCGTATCATGCGAATTGTGGTGCCGGTTGTTATGGTCACATTTCTGCTGATCGGGCTAGTGCTTGCCCTGTATTTGCAGGCACAAACCCATACCCAGCAGGTAAATGCGCAGCACAATGCGCTTGCTAATGCCGGCCTGTTGATGGATACGCTGGTAGAAAATATCGCCTCGGATGTGCGCGGTATGGCAGAAAGCCGCAGCGCCCGCCAGTTTGCCCGCGATACCCAGCTTATTGTTTCCAATGCAGCAATTGCCGATACGCAAGGCAGGCTGCTTCGCGATATGTCATCGCTTTTGGAACAGAACATCGGCACTTACCTGAACACTCGCTATATCACCTATACCGGCTCCGTATGGTCAGAGGCGACTAACGTTGATAGCACCGTACCTATGACCGATGGTGCTGTGCGCTTGAATGCCATGAACAACGACGAACTGCTGCAGCAGGCGTTGAATGTTCCCTTCGGCACCGTTGTCGGCGGCGCAATAAATTTTGCAGAAACCAGTACTGGCGAAACGCTGCCTTTCTTTCGTTTTATGTCACCCGTTGCTGCTGAAAACGACGCCACCAATCTGGCGGGTGCAGTTGAAGTAGATGTGCTGGTTACACCCATCATTGAAATTATGCAATATCTGGCGGCTAATTCCCTCGATTCGCCGGGGCGGCGTTTCATCCTGACCGACCCTCAAGGGCGCGTCCTTCTGGATACCGACAGTACCCAGCTTGACTTGTTCGCCATCGGGCAAGGGCAGCCTGTGCTGCTGGCAGATGCCAGCCCATCGCTGGCATCGTTGTTGGCGGATAGAGGGGGCGATCTTTCTGCGGATACCGTTGGCGACAATATCGCGTCCAGCGTGACGGTGAACCTGCCGGGCGGTGGTCAGACATTATTTGAGTTGTATCTGCTGGACGCTGCAACCACCTTAACCGAATCTGCCCCGCAAACCGCGCTCGTTGTTCTGGTTTCCCTGTTCATTGGGGCGCTGCTCTGCGCCATTATTTACGCAATTCTGGGGCGTTTACTTCAGCCCGTTCAGGATTTGGCGTTGGAGGTGGCGCGGGGTGCTGCACCTGCCGCTTCGGCGAGTGGTGATGAGATCGGTCAGCTTTCCAACGCATTTAGCACGCTGGCGCAGGAGGCTGCTGATCTGCGTACTCGCCTTGAGCTTCAGGGACAGCGCTTCCGGCGCAATCTGGACATCACTTCCCGCATCGGTCGTGAAACTGCGACCTTATACGATATTGACCAGCTGCTAAACCGTTCGCTAAACCTGATTTCGGTGGAATACAATTTTTATCATGCTCAGGTTTTCCTGCTGGATGATGTTGGCAAGAACGCTGTGCTGGTTTACAGCACTGGCGAAGCGGGCCGTGAACTCTTGAATCGTCAACACCAGTTGGCAGTCGGCTCGGCTT
>CAZBPB010000125.1:8344-9474 GCA_964493565.1 uncultured Pleurocapsa sp.
GTATGGTCACCGAATCTGGTCAGCCGGTTGTTTTGAACGATACCGCCGAACCCGGCGATATTCCCTGGCGCTTTAACCCTCTGCTTCCCGCCACGCGCTCTGAAATGGCGCTCCCCTTGCAGGTAGGCGATCAGATTATCGGCGCGTTGGACGTGCAAAGCCGTGATGCCAACGCCTTTGACGAGCGGGAACTGCAAACCTTCCAGTTGTTGGCTGACCAGATCGCCATCGCGGTGCAAAATGCCCGCCTGTTGCAGCAAACGCAGGAACGCGTCGAACAGATTGATGCGCTAAACCGCCGACTCACGCGCTCTGCATGGGAAGAAACCAGCTTGCGTGAAGGCGCGGCTTATTCTTACGATCTGATGAATTTGAGTGAGGGTGAGGCTGTGTCATCTGCCGCGCCTGCTTCAACTGCAAAACCTGTTGAAATGCCGATTGTGATTCGTGGTGAGGTTATTGGCACGCTTGAGGCTGCCGGTCAGGAATTTAGCGACAACGACCAGCTTTTGATCTCGGCAGTGGCTGAACGTGTGGCGCTGGCGCTGGAAAGTGCGCGCTTGTTTGAAGAGACGCAAAACAGCCTTGCTGAAACCTCCACGTTATATCAACTTAGTCGCTATTTGAACGAAGCAGATAATCTGGATGGTGTAGTGCAGGCTATCATCGAATCGGTAATGCCTGAAGCCAACGGTGGTCAGATTCTGGTCTTCGAGCAGACTGGCGACGATCAGCCGGAATATGGCGTGTTCTCTGCCGATTGGGCAGTCGCGGATGCCGAACGTAACGTCAGCTTGCGCGGGCTGCGTATCCACATTTCTGATCATCCCATCCTCAGTGAGATGCATTCCAACAAGGTAGGCCTGGTCAATGAACTCTTCCGCGATAGCCGCGTAGATGACCTTTTCCGCGCGCTGGCGCAAGATATCAATGCCCAGTCAATGGTGCTTATCCCCTTCAGTGTGCGTGGTGTCTGGCGTGGCATCATTCTGATCGAGTTCCCCGAAACGCGTACTTTCAGCGAACGTGAAGGTCGCATCTATACGGCGCTTATTGATCAAGCCGGTATCACTATTGATAACCGTATGCTGCTCACCGAAAACGAAATGGCGCTGGCGCAAATCGAGCGC
>CAZBPB010000126.1:0-3314 GCA_964493565.1 uncultured Pleurocapsa sp.
TCGGTTTCCTGCTCAAAACGAATTTCAACCGCGCCACCACGCAAAGCCCCCATCGCTTTTGCTAAGGCAAGTACGGTGTTCCACGCGTTACGACTGGCATCTTGTGCTACGGCTACAAAGCTGGCGAATCCTTGCCCGTTGGCAAATCTTTCGCGCACTGCGGTGCCTAATGTTTTTGCAGAAACCAACCCGACATCAATGAAGGGCGGGGCTTCAATAAAGCCGAAGGCGATGTTATACGAACTGCTGAAGATCAGGGCTTGCCCACGCCGTAGGTGGGGCGATACCGATTCCAAATACACCTTGGGCATGTCTTCATCGCGTAAAAGCGGCATGATAATTTCGCACTCAACGGCAGCCTGTTCAATCGGCCTTACCAGAAAGCCTTCTAGCTCGGCCTGTGATCGTTTTTCCGGCCTTGGCTCGCTTACAACTACGCTTACACCACTGTCGCGCAAATTGAAGGCGATGGGACGCCCCATATTGCCGTAACCGAGTACATTCACCCGTTTGCCTTGCAGAACTGCAAGATTGCCATCGTCTTCGTGATAGATCACGGTCATAGCTTTAGAACCTTAATCCAGTGCTCTGTTACAATACAATTTGTAAACTGGAGCTTTTGTCATGTTAAAACGTTACCTTTTCGTCACTCTTCTGGCAACGGTGTTTGTGCTAGTTGGATGCGGTCAGCAATCGCCAACCCCACAGCCATTTGCTCAATTCAATATTGAAGATGTGCGTAACGCCTTCTCTCAGGCCGGGCTGCCAGTTCAAAGCATGGTACGCGATATGACTGCCGGTCGGGATGCGCCGCTCACCTTCAACGACCGCTACACTTTCGCAATTGATCGTATCGCGCCGGATGGCGGGCAGGTATTGTTCTTCACCAGCGAAGCGCAAATGCAGGAATGGATCGGTTTCATTTCGCGTTTGCGTGCTAATTCTGAAACCAGGCGTGATGTGGTGTATGTGTATACGAACGGCAATGTGCTGATGCAATTGAACGCAAACCTACTGCCAGCCGAAGTACAGGCTTTTGAAACCGCGCTGAACAGCCTAAGCTAGTTGGCATATCGCTGGTGAACAAGCGGTGATAACTGCCCCTACTTTCGGGCTTTTAATTCAAATCTTTGGCCCACACCGGCAGATCGTAGCCGTTCGGGTAAAACGCGAACTTACGGTACAAATGCTGCGAAACAATATTGCTGGCCTGCGTATTCACTGTCACTACGTAGACACCGCGACGGTTGAAATAGCGCAGCAGCTCTGCCAGCAGCGCCGAAGCTACCCCCTGATTTTGCGCGCCTGGATCAACAGCAAGCCGCGCTAGATGAGCACCGTCAAAATACAGGGTGCTGATCTGGTATCCGACGATGCGACTTACGCCATTCACATTCTGGATTGCGACGGTTGAATTGGCAGAGACGCGCTCTGCCTGGCGTATGTCGGCAGCCGCCATTTGCCAGGGTGGTTCAAATGCCCTGTGATCCACAGCCACCAATGCCGGTACATCATCTCCGCGCGCGCTGCGAATGCTGATATTTTCAGGTAGTTGGTGGGCATCGGGCGCGATCCGTTCAGCCCTGCGCAAAGTAACGATTTCTTCCTCAAAATGGAAGCCCAATGGCTGAAGCAGCGGAATCGCCCAGTCACGAATCGTTAGCATAGCTGCTTTACGCACGCTGCGCTCGCGTAATTCAATCTCAATATTTTGCCATAACGCGCTCATCACTTGATTAGTATCGGTGTGATCCAGCACTGCTGCCAGTCGTATCCAGCAGGTATCGTTGAGCGGCTCGGAGAGCGCCAGCATCCCCACCAGGTTGCCATTCAGCCACGCCAGCCGAATAATTGCTTTTTCAGAATCCATCCACTGGTCAGATTCATGCCAGTCAAGATGCACGTGCGTGTAAAAGTTGCGCGAGAGCAGCTCGCGGACAGAATGGCGGCTGCGTTTGTTGTACTGCGTCACCGTAAGCGTAGAATAAGGCGGTAAAGTGGTCGTCATGCCTGTATCACTTCCGCTGGTTCAGGCGTTCCGCATATGAAGGCGCGGTGATTGCGTATATCCGGCAGATGCGCCGATCAATCAATCGCGTGCGAATACGTGAATCGAGCGATTCTAATTCCTTTGATGTGGTGAAAACCGTAGCCATGTGCGTTAAGTAGCGATGGTTAACGATCTGGAACAATTTCTCTTTTGCCCATGCGCTGGCACTTTCAGTGCCTAAATCGTCCAATACCAGCAGCGGGGCGTTCTTCACTTCATTGAAGCGATGGTCAAAGCTGACGTTTGAGCCAGGGTTAAATGTCAGGCGCAGATGATCCAGCAGGTCAGGCACAGTCACAAAAATAGCGCTGCCGCCGCGTGCTTGATAGGCATTGGCGATAGCCGCTGCCAGATGTGTTTTGCCTGTGCCGCTTTCGCCCATCAGGAAGAACCATCCGGTCGGGTTTTCAGCATATTCCCATGCCGCAGAGCCAACCCGTTCCAGATTTTGACGATAATCCATCGAGAGGCCGCTGCGCGGATCAAAATTGTCAAAGGTCATTTCCCGATACACAGAGAAATCCCACAACACGCCGACGTTGCTGTGCCCCGGAGAACGGTAATCCGGCGCATTGATTACGATGCGGCGAATAACCCCGACATCTCGCAGACGGCTGGCAATTCGCGGGTCAAGCGATGCCAGTTCAGCGTTCGTTGTGATCACCGTAGGCAGCGCATAGCTGTAGCGATGATTCAGCAGTTGGAACAGTTTTTCCTGCGCCCAACCACTCGGGTTTTCCGAGCCAAGATCATCCAGAATAAGCATCGGTGCATTCTTGACCCGATCAAATAATTCGTCATAGTCACTTTCGGCAGTGTTGCCGTAGGTCTGTCGCAAATAGTCGAGTAAATCGGGCGTGGTGATGAAAATCACGCCCTCTTCTCGCTCCAGCCGCACATTGCCAACGGCAGCCGCAAGATGGGTTTTACCACAGCCATATGGCCCTTCCAGCAGCAGCCACCATTCCGGCGCTTCGGCATACTGGCGAACGGCCTCAACAGCCCGCGCTGTGCCGCCGAGGCTTCACCGGGCGCGGCATTAAAATTTTCCAGCGTCTTGTCGCGGAAAACTTCGAGATTGCCCAGCTTGCGCAGCTTTTCACGGCGTTCAGGATTCGCAGCACCGCGATAATTCGGGCAGCGGAACAATTTGCCAAAATTCGGGTCATCAACTGGCAGATCAAAGCGCACGTAGCCCAGACCACCACAGATATTTGATAGCCCGCAGGTGGGGCAGGTGGGGGAATCTTCCGGCTCAGCGTTC
>CAZBPB010000126.1:3324-3584 GCA_964493565.1 uncultured Pleurocapsa sp.
ATCCGGCTTTCCTTCGCGTTTGCCTTCACGCTTCCATCTTTCCAGTATGGCCTGAATGAAGCGCCAATTTCTAGCGTTTAATTCTACCGCAATGCTGATCGCTTCTTCAGCCCAACCAGCAGGATAATCGCGTTCAGCATCTTTGAGCGCATCGGCGATCATCGGCGTCAGTGGCCCGATATGCTGCTCATACAGCCCATAAAGATTCGGGCGTTCGGGAAGTATCTCGATTTCCTCGCCGGATTGGGTTGGTTTCCACT
>CAZBPB010000126.1:3644-6102 GCA_964493565.1 uncultured Pleurocapsa sp.
GATTCTGTATTGACGAAGTACAGCGTATCCAATACTTCGCCTGTTTTCGGGTCTTCAATCTCGCCGCGCAGCAGCGTACCGCGATTGCAGGCTGCTTCCAACGCTTTTTCAAGCACGGTTTCTGGCTTTGTTTTTGGCGACGCTAAAGTAAGCGCGCGCAGTAAGGGCAGGTGTGTCTTGAAATCGTGAATACGCAGATGGCGATTCTGCCATTCGCGCTGTTGGATGGCGTAAAAGGCGAAGATCGTAACCTGCAGCTCTGCAAAGTCATCTATTAAGGGAAGCAGCTTGCCGATAAATTCGGTTGGCACACTAAAACCACCCGTTTTGCCGCCCGAAAACCCCGAGAACTTCTTGCTCATAGGCTGCTCAAGTCAACCGATTGTGTGCGCGCATCGGTGAATTTGGTGAGCGAGCGTTCAAAGTGCAGTGAAATGGTGCCTGTTGGCCCGTTACGGTGCTTGGCAACAATGATATCGGCACGGTTTGGAAACTCTGTCGCCTCGTTATATACCGAATCGCGGTACAGGAAAGCCACAATATCCGCGTCCTGCTCCAATGAACCAGATTCACGTAGATCGCTCAATACGGGGTGCTTATCTTGTCGCTGTTCTACTGCGCGCGAAAGCTGTGCCGCTGAAAACATTGGTACGTCTAGTTCACGCGCCAATTCTTTCAAACTGCGGCTGATATAGCTAATTTCCTGTACGCGGTTGTTCTCATAGCCACCGCCCGCGCTCATCAACTGAATGTAATCCACAATCACCAGATCAAGGCCGTGTTCGTGCATCATACGGCGGCATTTGGTACGCATCTCAATTGGTGAAACCGCAGGCGTATCGTCAATATAGATGCGCAGATTGCTTAATCGCCCGATGGCTTGCACAAATTTCGCCCATTCCTGCTGTGAAAGCTGACCGCTGCGCAGTTTCTGGGTGTTGATACCCGTTTCCATAGACATGAAACGCTGCACGATCTGGTCTGTGCCCATTTCCATGGTGAAGATGGCAATGCGCGCGCCTACTTTTGCGGCGTTCATTGCGAGGGAAAGCAAGAAGCTGGTTTTTCCCATACCCGGTCGGCCCGCAAAGATAAGCAAATCGGAACGCTGTAAGCCGCCAAACAGCTCATCCAGATCGCGGAAGCCAGTGGGCAAGCCCAGGGGCGCATCCGGATTTTGCATCAGGTATTCGATACGTTCGAAATATTCGCCTACCGCATCGCGCATCGGCATCAGGTCGCGCCTGCTCCCACGCTCGGTCACGCTGAATAGGCGGGTTTCGGCGTCGCTGATCACCTTTTCAATGGGCTGATCTTCTTGCAGAGCAACCGCGCGAATTTCGTCGGCTGCGGCTAACAAACGCCGCCTAATAGAGGCGCGCTCAACCAGCCTCCCGTAAATTTCGGCATGTACGGATGTTGGTGTGTTGTTGGCAAGCTGAAGCAGGTATCCCGGGCCGCCCACATCGTTCAGCCGTCCGATGGCATGAAGCTCTTCGCGCACCGTCACAAAATCGGCCCGTTCGTTGCGCAGATTGATGCGGTTTAGCGATTCCCAGATGTACTGGTGGCGTAAAATATAGAAATCATCGGCCGTCAGAAATGCAGCAAGGCTGAGGAAGACATCCGGGTTAATCAGGATAGCGCCCAGTACCGCTTCTTCAGCTTCCTGACTAAATGGCATCTGGCCGGGCAGCAGCAGTTGGGGTACGTTGTCCATCAATAACCCGTTTCAGAAAACAAAACGGCGATTCGCAGATTACGCAAGTCGCCGTCGGGGGACGAATAACCGCGCCAGAGCAGCGGTTCGCCGCAATTTCGCGGAGTTTATTCTTCCTCGTCGTCTAAATCATCTAGATCAAGACTATTCACAAAATCCTTAAAAGCGCTCAGACGATCATCTGCTACTTCTTCGGTTGAGGTTGGCGCGCTGCGTTCTACGTCGTCTTCCGGTTCAATGGATGCGCGATCCATCACCGATTCAGACACGAAAACAGGGGCTTTTACGCGTACAGCCAATGCCAGCGCATCGCTCGGACGCGAGTCAATTTCTAACTCCTTGCCGTTTACCTCAACTACAATGCGCGCGTAATAAACGTCACTGCGTAGGTCACTGATGAAGATGTGTACCACCCGTCCGCCCATTTCACGAATGAGTGACTTGAGCAAGTCGTGGGTAAGTGGACGCTGTGGTGGCATCTCGTTCAATTCGACAGTGATCGCATCAGCCTCACATGGCCCGATCCAGATTGGCAGGTAGCGGTCACTATTCGAGTCTTTCAGGATGACTACGCGGTATTGCGACATCAAACTCATGCGAATACTGTCAATAACAACTTCAATCATGGGTGTCTTCTGAAAAACTAACGGATAACCCGCAGCGTACAAACAACATTTCAAAGCTACTTGCGATTATACACGCTATAAGCAACGCGGCAATACGAGCGCATAACACTCT
>CAZBPB010000126.1:6132-9419 GCA_964493565.1 uncultured Pleurocapsa sp.
ATGTGTGCCCACTATGATTCCGACAGCATTTCACGGGAACTTTGTATGCGCTGGCGTGTGCTACCGATATTTCTTATAGCTCCATTCTTAATTTCTTGCGCTGCTCATGCTGCGCCTACCGAAACGGTTGCGCTTGGGGAAGTGCTGTCAGAAGTTGATTTTAGTCATTCATACGACTGGGAACAATACAGTAACGAAGAGCAGCATGTTGATTTCCACATTGAGGATGGGGCATATCGCGCTCATGCGTGGGATCACGGGTTCATCTGGACATTGAACAGTGAAGCGCACACGAATGTAGTGATTCAGGCAGACACGCGCCAGCTTTCCACTTATGCTAACAACGCCTATGGCCTGATGTGTCGCGCTTCACCCACCAATAACGGCGATGGCTATTATTTCTTCATCAGTGGTGATGGCAATTACACTATCCGGCGCGGCGCAACTGATATGATTCGCGGCCTGATCAAATGGGAACCCGAAGGCGTAATCCAGCAAGGACAGGCGATCAATCGTATTCGCATTGTGTGCATTGACGATTATCTGGCGCTGTACGTGAACGGCGAATTTGTCGCGGAAACCCGCGATGAGCGCTATCAACGCGGCTTTGCCGGTATCTCCGCCGCAGTCCCCGAAGGCGGTGACGTGGATGTGCTCTTCGATGACTTGACCATCTGGGACGCATACATTGGGGAATAAAAAGTTCTGAATACTGGGGTCTGAGTGCCGGGGCAAAACGAAATGACAAACAATAATTGTTTTACGCAGAACATATCGCTCGGCACTCAGAACTATTCTTTTTACATCTCCAGATAATCCCGCAACTGCCGGCTGCGGGTGGGATGGCGCAGTTTGCGCAGGGCTTTGGCTTCAATTTGACGGATGCGCTCGCGGGTGACGCCAAATTCCTTGCCAACTTCTTCAAGTGTGTGATCCTGACCATCTTTCAGTCCGAAACGCATCACCAGCACGTCGCGTTCGCGCTCGCTCAGCACACCCAATGCCGATTTGATCTGCTCTTTCAGAAGCTGCTTGCTGGCAGCATCTACCGGCCCCAGCACCTTATCGTCTTCGATGAAATCGCCCAGTAAGCTGTTATCTTCCTGACCAATTGGCGTTTCAAGGCTCATCGGTTCCTGACTAAGCCGCATGATCTTGCGCACTTTTTGCGCGGCGCGGCGCAGTTTGCGCTGTAGGCCGGGATCCATGCGCGCACCGTCGCGGCGAATCAGCTTAATAGCTTCAGTTTCTTCCGGCGTCAGGAAATCCATTTCCAGCGCCATTTGCTCGGCAGTGGGTTCCGCGCCCAATTCCTGTGTAAGCTGGCGTTGAATGCGCGTCAGACGGTTAATGGTTTCGACCATATGCACCGGAATGCGAATAGTGCGCGCCTGATCGGCAATAGCGCGGCTGATAGCTTGACGAATCCACCATGTAGCATAAGTGCTGAATTTGAAACCGCGCGTGTGATCAAATTTTTGTACCGCTCGCAGTAGACCGATGTTCCCTTCCTGAATCAAATCAAGGAAATTGATTCCCCGGCCCATGTAGCGTTTTGCAACGCTGACCACTAAGCGTAAATTGGCGCGGGTTAGCGCTTCTACTGCATCCAGCGATTGCTGATCCACCTTGCGATACAGCTCAGGCAGAAGCTCCAGACCCAGGTCATCAGCCATTAACAAGTCATGAAACTGCTCAAGTGATGGGATAGTCCCATGGGTAGTGAAATAGCGCCTTAAATGACTTTGTTCCCCATAAGGAAGTAGGCACAGGCCATGAAACACATCGAACAACCGCCGCGCTAGCTCGTTCCACGGTTCATCGCGTCCCCATTCACGTTGACGTAGATAATCGCGCATGTACGATTGCGTGGTCACGTTCCAGTCTTCGTTGACCGACTGAACCTCATCAATAATGGCTTTCAAGTCAGGCGAGTTCACCTTGAAGTTGGCCGCCATGCGTACCGCCTCGTTCCAACTTTCAGCAACGCGGAGGTAAGCTGCTTCGGCAATTTTCCAGGGCGGTGGCAGTCCATCGGAGTCGACGGCATCAGGGCGGCTTTCCTGATCGGTCAGTTCTTCTAAAAGGCGTTCCGTAGCGATCTGCGTGCTTAACCATGTTTCACGGTTGGTATCCAACAGCGGTACCTGACCGATTTCCTTAAGATACATTCTCACGGGATCATCAGCCAGCACTTCACGATCTGCCCGCGCCGATTCAAATACACGATCATCATCGAGATCGTACAGGTCATCCGCATCATTCAATTGGATATCAAGAAGGTCGTCTTCTTTAGCGCCCCCGCGCTCGTAAAGACTATCGTCTTCGTCGCCGAAGTCGTCTTCCATCTCGTCGTCAAATTCGAAGTCGCCTCCCTCCAGTTCTTCAGTGTCATCCCCGGCGGGCGGTGAAAACCCTTCTGGCTTTCCGTTTGCGTCTGTCTTATTCCGTCGTTTTGGCATTCGTGTTTTCCGGAATATCCTCTACTAGTTCTTGCGCTTTGAGGCGCTCGAATGCTGCCATAGCTGAAGTTGTTTACTAATCTCCATGTCAATTAGTCGCTTGGCGTGAAGCGATGACATCGCCAGTTCATGAAGCTTGTCTGTAGTTTCACCTTCAATTTCCAGATAAGCCATTTCCTGCCGTTCTCTCGACAACCGACGTTCCCGCAGTCGCAGCGCCATTTCCACTAATTCGGCGTTTACGTCCATCAGCATCTGCTGGCGCTCAGTAGATTTGATGCTTGCTGCAAGGTCGCCGGGTAAGCGCTGCCCCACGCGCAGCGCGAACGCCTCATTTTGATCCAACATAATGGCATTCAATTCGCCCAGAAGCGAATCATCCAGATGCTGTCGCAAATATTCTACGAAGTCTATCTCATCTTGCGCTAGCGCGTCTTCAAAATTAGTCATCAATTCGCGGTAAGTCGTTCGCGAAAAATCCTCAGCCGAGAAATCAGCCAGTGTGGAGCGCAAACCGCCCGGAAGTTGAGAGGCTAGCTCTCTCAGCTTGCGATTGATAGCGTAATAGGCATCCGGTTGCCCGAACAGCGCGCGCAGGCAGTATGCTTCCATATCGGTTTCAGACGGTACAATGTCACGTAGCTTAAGTTCAACGGGATCAGGTTCCACCTGTATCTCGCCATCAAGGAAATTCGGGGGCGGCTCGCTGGCGGTTTGACGCTGTGGTTTTGCCTGTTTCGGCGGCTGCTGGTCGCTCATCCACATCAGCAGATCGCGCTCTTGCAGCTTGAAAGGCATTGCCAGCTTTTGTAAGTTGGATGAGCG
>CAZBPB010000127.1:0-9411 GCA_964493565.1 uncultured Pleurocapsa sp.
CCGGACAGCGCCATCATGCCTTCTCCACCACCGCAGGGTGTCGGGGTAAACGTTGGCGTAAAGGTCGGGCTTGGGGTTGGGGTGGCAGCATTGTTGCAGGTGCTGCGGACAATGGCGCGTGCGAAGAAGGTTCTTGCATACGGCTGTGTCCGGGTCTGGTAAATTTCAACGCGCATGGACGAATACCAGCCATCCGGCACATCCAGATTGATCGTCCAGTTATCCAACCCGGCACGCGCTGGGTTACCTGCGCCTACCAGAACATTATCTAAATAAACTTCATACCCTGCACTGAGTTCAGTTCCCCGCTCCTACTTTTCAGGAGTTGCAATTCTATTGATGTTACCCAGCCCACAGATGGGAATATCCACAGCACTTCAAGGTTGGAACTGGTGGTTGAATTTCCTGCTCCCCACACCCCGCGAGGTACGTCATTATTGATCCGCGCCGCCTGAAAAGTACCCTGGATAATCTGGAAATTGCCGGGGATAGTGCTTGGATCAGGTAGCGGATTGGGGTAAGCCCACCACGCATCCCACAACGTCCCCACCTGACAGGTCGGTATGATGCTGGGGGTAAACGTTGGCGTCGTCGTAAATGTCTCGGTTGGAATAACCGCTGTTTCTGTCGGTGGTATTGGCGTCTCAGTATCGGTAGGCAACAGTGTGGGAAGGTCAGTGAAGGTGGCGGTGGGCGGTTCAGGCGTAGGTGATGGGGGTTCGACGGGTGGCGTATTTTCTTGAGCAGCAGCAATATTAACGATAATCAACGCAATTGTAATAAACACCGCTGCGCGTCACATAAGCCGCTCTTGAATTTCGTAAATTTAATTATTGTGAACTTTACTATTATTTTTACCTCTCTGTCAATAAGAGCATGTTAAGAGTTCATTGAGATTAATTGTTAGTGGAGCACTTACAACGTCACGCCATTGCAAAACACAGTACGTCCGTCCTATTAAAGCAGCCACTTATCCATCGTTAAGTCATTGCAGCAAACCTGTAGGCATATAATGAGGCAACCAGCATACATCGAAGCAATTTGAACGGTCATCGTATTTGAACATTACAGCCTCTCCCATTCATTTTCCTGCTCCGATCAGGCGGCTCTGGTCTCTGCTGATTGAACCTGCATCCAGCACGCCGCCTCAACTCATTAGCCGCGCCCGTTTGCAGGCAGTTCTGATCGTCCTGTTTATTCCGGCTCTGGTGATCAGTCTGAGCGTGCCGTGGTTTGGTGAAAGCTACAGAGAGTTCATCTTCATCGGAATCATCATCCAAATTATCGGCTATCTGCTGAACCGTTTTGGGCGCTATTATCTTGCGGCGTTCATCGGCCTTAGCTTCCTCACTCTCAACCCGTATTTCATGTTTTATAGCTGGAATCGCTTCACCATGACGATGGTCACGATGGCCTTCCTCTGGGCATCAGTCGCCATTTTCACCAGCTATGTTGTCTTAAGGTTGCGCGGCACCCTGATCACCGTGTTGATCAATCTGGGAATGCTGCTTCTACTGCCATTGATCGAACCGCAGCTCAGCTTCAATCAACTTACCTACGTGCTGGCCTTCAATCTTGTAGTTTCCGGGTTGGTGATTGCCGCAGCTTTCCTTCGGCAGATCGAAAGTAATCACACCCATGCCCTCGCCCTTGCCCGCGAAGAAAGCGACGAACGCTACCGCGCCCTCTTTGATGCTACCTTTGAAGGCGTGGTGCTCAGCGCCGATGGCATCGTGCTGGATGCTAATCCGGCTTTTGAAGCGATGACCCTCTTTTCGCTGGAAGAATTGCGCGGCATGCAAGTGTCCAGTTTGTACACAACGCCGTCCGAAGATTTAGAAATGTTCCATCAGCAGTGGGGACCTTACGAAGTTCCCGGTGCGCGCAAAGATGGCAGCACATACTGGGGTGAGGTGCGCGCCAAAGTTGTGCAATATCGCGGCAAGCCGGTACGTGCCGCCGTAATCCGTGATATTACCGAACGCAAGTTGGCAGAAGAGCAAAAAATTGACCTTGCGATAGAACGCGAAAAAGTCAATATTCTCAAACGCTTCATTGGCAATCTATCCCACGATTTACGAACGCCGCTCTCGGTCATCAAAACCAGCGTGTATCTGCTTGACCGCGTAAGCGACCCTGAAAAGCGTCACAAGCACCTTGAAGCGCTGGATCATGAGGCAGATCGGCTTCAACAAATGCTGGATGACCTACTCAGCATGTCCCGTTTGGACAAAGCCGATACCAGCGAGTACCGCCTCACCATTGGTTACATCAACCCGCTCATTGATACTGTGCTGCTCGAACAGCAGTCACTGGCGCTGCAAAAGAAAATCATCCTGAATGCCGACCTCGCGCCAGACCTCGCGCCAATGGTGTTCGACACCAATGAATTTAGACGCATGTTGAAACATCTGATCCAGAATGGCATCAACTATTCGCCGGAAAATGGTCAGGTCACTGTACGCACTTACAACCAGAACGAACATATCATGGTTGAAATCAGCGACACCGGCAGTGGCATTGATCCGCTTGACTTGCCCTACATCTTTGAGCGCTTTTATCGCGGCGACACTGCCCGCAGCAAAACCGGCGGCACCGGGCTTGGGCTTTCAATTGCCAGAAAAATTGCTGAAGCCCACAGCGGCAAAATCACCGTTGAAAGCAAAATCGGTCAGGGTACAACCTTCCGCATCACCTTCCCCCCCGTTCAGGAAGGCTATAAACTGCCGGTCGTGCTGCGCGATTAGCAGCAATCTGCCGCCATTCTCAACGCCATATGGCTGAAACGCTGCTTGCTTTACGCCTTAAAATCAGCTAGCGTCATAGGCGAAGTTTTCACACTGCCAGTCCCGACCATGGCTTCAGAAAAATCCGCCGTACCCTACAGCGCCTTAGCCCGTCTGTTCCTCAAAATGAGCGTACAGGCGTTTGGCGGCCCGGTTGCCCATATTGCTATGGGCGAAGACGAAATCGTTCACCGTCGTCAGTGGCTAACCCACGAAGAATATATGGATATGGTAGCCGCCACCAACTTAATCCCCGGCCCCAATTCCACCGAAGTCATGATCCACGTTGGCTATAAAACGCGCGGCATTCCCGGCGCAGTACTTGCGGGGGTCTGCTTTATCACGCCGTCATTTCTGATCACGCTGGTTTTAGCCATCCTGTATGTACAGTATGGAAATATACCTCA
This sequence comes from uncultured Pleurocapsa sp., assembly GCA_964493565.1. GTDB lineage: Bacteria > Chloroflexota > Anaerolineae > Aggregatilineales > Phototrophicaceae > Flexifilum. Next base: position 3,194 of record CAZBPB010000127.1, read on the forward strand.
AGTGGAATCAGCATTATGGGGTATCCAGCCGGTCATCGTAGCCATTATTGCCGTTGTGGCATACCGGCTGGCGCCTTCCGTAATTAAATCCCGTGATCTGGTTGTCTTGTTTGTAGTCAGTCTATTAGTGATGGCCTTTTCAGAAATTGATGAAGTGATCATCATGCTGTTGGCAGGGTTGATCTTTGCCATATGGAAAATGTTCGGCAGCAGCGGCGCTATGTTCGCCCTCATTGTTCCGGTTGCCATGCAAACCGCAGTCACATCGGCGCACACGGTTCCCTTAAGTGATGTGTTCTGGTATTTTCTGCGGGTCGGCGCAACACTCTTTGGGAGTGGCTATGTCTTGATCAGCTACATTCAGAACGATCTGGTCAATTCACTGGGTTGGCTAACGAACCAACAGCTTCTGGATGCCGTCGCCATTGGTCAGGTTACGCCGGGGCCAGTCTCCACAACCGCCGCTGTCGTGGGTTATATTATCGGCGGGGTTCCAGCCGCCGTTGTTGCAACCATCGCTATATTTCTTCCCGCATTTGTGCTGGTCATTCTCACCGCGCCGCTCATCCCCAAAATGCGCCGCAGTCCCTTCTGGAGCGCCTTCCTGAGTGGCATCAATGCTGCCGTACTCGCGGCAATTTTAATCACCACCCTGCGCCTTGCGCTCACTGCCTTTCACCCGCTGCAATCTGACCCTATCGCACTAGGCAGATTCAGCCTGATCGCCATCGGCATGTTTTTGCTAAGCGCGCTTGCGATGATCCGCCTACGTGTTAACACCACCCTGTTAATCGCAGTCGGCGCCGTCCTCGGCATTCTGCTGGGCTTTATTTTCAATTGATTCCACATCGCGCCTGTGCGGCAGATGATCACACTCCAGGGGCAAGAAGTGCATTGTCCGTCCGGCGCGTGATGAGAACATTTTTGACGTTTAATCGCTTCAATTAAACGTTTAATTTTACTTTTTCGAGAGAAGAATTTTGCAGCCATATTGTTGGCAGTTTGGATACCTCTTGTTAGAAAATGTGTGCTAATCTAGTTCTATTCTGAACGCTGTAGCAGGTTGCAACGCCGGCAGTGGGTGACCGTTCGGGTTACACAGTTGACGCTTGTCACAGCCTTCGTCTAGGCGTTAAACTTTATCTCCATATGAATCTATAGATTAAAGCTAGGAGCGTCCTCATGATTCAAAAATTGCAAAATTACGTCGGCGGTCAGTGGGTCAGCAGTACATCCGACAAAATGACAACCGTCATCAACCCGGCAACCTGCGGCGTGCTTGCCGAAGTTCCTGTCGGCACTCGTGAAGACGTAGATGCTGTCGCCAACGCGGCGGCTGAAGGCTATGCTGAATGGCGCAGTACCCCGATCCTCAGCCGCGCCCAGTACATGTATCGTTATAAGACCTTAATCGAAAATCGCTTTGAAGATTTCGTGCGCGCCGTCGTTGAAGAAAACGGCAAAACCCGCGATGAAGCCCGTGGTGAAGTCCGCCGCGGTATTGAAGGCATTGACTTCGCCATCGGCCTGCCCAATATCGCGCATGGCTACAAAGTCGAAGATATTTCCAGCGGCATTGATGAGACCGCCGAACGCCAGCCTATGGGTGTGTTCGCCGCCATCACCCCCTTCAACTTCCCAATGATGGTGCCGCTCTGGTTCTTGCCAACCGCCATCGTCTTGGGCAACACCTTCATCCTGAAGCCATCGCCACAAACGCCAATCAGCGCCCATCTGCTGTACGAAGTGCTGGACGAACTGGATATGCCCGAAGGCGTGGTCAATCTGGTGCATGGCGGCGTTGATGTGTCTATGGCTGTCATGGAACATCCGAAAGTTGTCGGCGTCTCATTCGTCGGCAGCAGCCCCGTCGCCAAAATCGTCTATGAAACCTGCGCCAAGCACGGCAAGCGCGTTCAGGCGCAGGGTGGCGCCAAGAATCATATCGTCGTCATGCCCGATGCCGATATGGCCGCCAGCGTGAAGAACATCATGGGTTCAGCCTATGGCTGCGCCGGCCAGCGCTGTCTCGCGGGTTCCGTCGTCGTCGCCGTTGGCGATGCCTACGAACCGCTGCGCGACGAACTGGTCAAGCAGGCTTCGGCGCTGCGCGTGGGCTACGGCCTTGAAGAAACCACCCAGATGGGTTCTGTGATCTCTCACGCTGCCCGCGAGCGCATCGAGAAGATGATCTCTGAAGGCGTGGCCGAAGGCGCTAATCCGGTGCTGGATGGCCGCAATAAATCCGTCGAAGGCTTTGCCGATGGCTCATTCGTCGGCCCCACCATCCTCGATGGCGTGACCGCAGATATGAGCGTCGCCCGTGATGAAATCTTTGGGCCGGTGCTGTCTATCATGAAGGCCGAAAGCTTCGATGAAGCTGTAGACATTCTCAACAGCAGCCGCTATGGCAACTCTGCCAGCCTTTTCACCAACAGCGGCAAGTACGCCCGTGATTTTAAGTACCGCGTAGATGCCGGCAACATCGGCATCAATATCGGCGTAGCGGCGGCGACCGCATCCTTCCCCTTCGGCGGCAAGAAAGACTCGTTCTTCGGTGACCTTCACGGTCAGGGGCCAGACGCGCTGGAATTTTATACCGACCGTAAAATTGTCATTGAGCGCTGGCTCTAAGCGAAAGGTGTATCGGGTGGGCCATCCGTGGGTTGATGGCCGCCCATATCCGTTCGATGATCACGTACACAACGCGCATAGAAAACATCACCCCTGCGCAGCTACAGGACGGCTTTTTCGTCGGATGGCCGAACCCCCCATCACCAGAAACGCATCTGCGGCTCTTGCAGAATGCCTATCGCGTCGTGCTGGCGGTTGAAGATGCGGCAGAAATTCAACCGGTGATCGGGTTCATCAATGCCATCAGCGATGGTGTGCTTGCAGCATATATCCCTTTGCTCGAAGTGCTGCCCGCCTATCAAGGTCAAGGGATCGGCACTGAACTAGCGCGGCGCATGCTGGAGGCTTTGAAGCCGATTTACGCGGTGGATTTACTATGTGATGAACCACTGATCCCGTTTTATCAACGGCTTGGCCTCATTCCAGTAAAAGGCATGGCGTTCCGTAATTACGCCGCGCAGTCGGGAATCGCTGAACCGTAACCCAACTTTGAACGACTAGGAGATCATCTATGACCTCATTGAATACCTTTGGCGCAGTCATGACCTTCGCCATCGAGATGGAAACGAAAATCCGCGACTATTATCAGGCCGCAGGCGATGCGCCACGCGCCGCCGATGCCGATAAGCGCCGCCTGAATTTCGAGCGCGTGCGCCGCGAAAATGTCACCGAAATCAAGCTTGAAGCCATTGAAGGCTTGAGCGAAGCCGATTACGTGATCAACACGTCCGATGTTTCCGCCGCCGGTTTCACAGCCGCCGAAGAAACTGCCGCGCGTTTCTACACCGATACCGCGCCAAAAATCAACGTGCGTGAAGCCCAGCGTGCTTTAGAACGCGCCGCCAAACAACATACGCAGAATGCCGCTTCCTGACAAGCCATCTCAGAGAAGTTTCTGCCGCATTTGTCTCCCTTGTGTTCAAAGCATAACCGTCCCTCTCCCCGCTTGTGTGAGAGAGGGACAGAATGTAGTTATAGAGTCAGGGCGTAGATCAAGCGAATGTTACCGTGAACCTCTTGTTCTGTAGAAATACATGGTCATTGGCCCGAATATTCCGATGAGGATCGCGCAGCACAAAAACACGATCCCGATCTGGTCAAGCGTTGCTGTGCCAGACATTAGCCCGCGTACTGCCGTCACGACATGTGTCACCGGGTTCAAATAGACGACCGTTTGCAGCCATTCCGGCATGGTTGCCGGATCAACATAAATGTTGGTAGCGAAAGTCAGCGGGAATGAGATCATCGAGCTAACCATCATGGTAGATTCCGGTGTTGGCAAAAGCAGCCCCAATACCGTCCATGCCCATGACAGGCTAAAAGCAAAAATCAGCACCAGAATCAGCGAGAGCAGCACGCCCATAATCCCGCCTTCAGGGCGAAAACCGAGAATGAAGCCGAGCACAATCACCACCATTCCCGCCAGCGTATAGCGCACCGTATCGCCCAGCAGCATGCCCACCAGCACCGCCGGCCGCCAGAATGGCAGCGAGCGGAAGCGGTCAAAGATGCCTTTTGAAATGTCGGTATTCAGCGCATGACCGGTGTACATGGTGATCATCGTGATGGTCATCACGAAGATTCCGGGGATCAGAAACTGCACATATTCACCAACAGACCCGGCGAGCGCGCCGCCGAAAAGGAAGGTGAACATCAATGTCATCATGATCGGGAACAGGGTGACATCGAATAACTGCATCGGCACATGTTTGATCTTCAACAACGCCCGCCATGCCATCGTCATTGAGGCATCCAATGGCCCCGGGCGCTGTGGGCGCGTACTCGCCGAAATTGCCGAGCGCAGCATGCCCTGATCAACGGATGTGAGGTTAGGTTGGGTTACAGCCATTACGCAATCTCCTGTTCGGCGCTCGTCTCATCTTCATCCAATGGTTCGCCCGTTAAGGCAAGGAATACTTCATCAAGGCTGGGCTGCCCGAGCGAAAAATCAGTAAAAGTGATGCCTGCCTCAACCAGTTGTGAAAGTGCCGCCGAAGCCAGATCGGGATCAGAAATCTGCGCCGAAAGTGACGTTGAATTCTTCTCAAGGTGAATCGGCACATTCAACGCGCGCGCCAGAATTTGCTCGGCTTCTGGCCGCTGTTCAGAGTTTTGCAGGCGCACACGCACCGTCCCGGAGCCGACCGATTTTTTCAGTTCGCCGCTGGTGCCATCAGCAATTACGCTACCATGATCTATCACGATGATGCGGTCTGCCAGTTGATCGGCTTCTTCAAGATACTGGGTGGTCAGCAGAATGGTTGTGCCAGAATGAAGCAAAGCCCGCACAATATCCCAGACCTGTCGGCGGCTGCGCGGATCAAGCCCGGTTGTCGGCTCGTCCAGAAATAGAACTTCAGGAGAAACCACGATGCTCGCAGCAATATCCAATCGCCGCCGCATACCACCAGAATATTTCTTCACCTGACGGTCTGCGGCCTCGGTCAACCCGAAGGCTTCCAGCAGTTCGGCAGAGCGCGCTTTGGCCTGCTTCCATGAAAATCCAAGCAGTCGCCCCACCAGCACCAAATTTTCCATTCCGGTCAGGTCTTCGTCCACCGAAGCAAACTGCCCGGTCAGGCTTACAAGGCGGCGAGCTGCGTCCGGATCTTGTACTACATCATGCCCGAATATCTGCACATTTCCGGAATCCGGCATCAAAAGGGTTGCCAGAATGCGGATAGTGGTGGTTTTGCCTGCGCCATTTGGCCCCAGAAGTGCGACCAGCGATCCCTGCTTTACTTGCAGGTCAATCCCTTTTAGCACTTCCGTTTTGCCATACGACTTACGCAAGCCCTTCACATCTATAGCGTACCCGGTAGCGGTCATTGATCTCCTCTCATCCCTGGAATCAGGGCAGTCTACAGGAAATTTCCAGTTAATGCCTATTGTTCCTCTATACCGGGAACTCAGGCGATTTACATCCGGGCAATAGAAAATATGTTCCGATTTATTCCCCGATTATGAATGCATTTAGCTCTGACAAATGTGAAAACGTGTTTATTGAACAGTTTTTTAATCGTTTCAGTTTGTGCAGATTACTCAAACTGACTTGACCTGATTCCGAATTTAGGAATACACTATGCGCAGCTTGTGTTAAACGTTTAAATTGCTTTTTTCAGATAATTTCTCCCTGTAGATTTGGAATGACTATCCAATGAGCCGCCTCTGGGAACTTCAAGAATTTGGCTTCCAGCCGGATAAATTGCTTCACCTCGAAACGCTGTTCACCCTTGGCAACGGTTATCTGGGTACGCGCGGCACTTTCGAGGAAGGTTTCCCTGGCGAAAGCCCGTCCACACTGATCAACGGCATTTACGATCACGCCGAAGGCATGTTGGTTCCAGAACTTGCCAACGCCCCCAACTGGCTGCCCATCCACCTCACCATTGACGGCACTCCATTGAAGATGGTCACCAAAACCACCGACAACATGCTTCCACCTGAAGGCATCCTCTTCGGCTATGAGCGGGTGCTGCATCTCGATACCGGGATCCTTGAACGCTCGGTTCTTTTCCGCGCAGCCAGCGGCAGCGTGGTGCGTATCGCCTTCCAGCGTTTTGCCAGTTTGCATGATGTTCATG
>CAZBPB010000128.1:0-2104 GCA_964493565.1 uncultured Pleurocapsa sp.
AGGAGCCGGTCTTCGATGCCGCCGACACGCTCGATCTGGCACTGCCGGAAAGCCAACGCCGTAGTATTGCGCTGGTGACTGCTGCCTGTCTGTTTGGCACTGCGGCGCTGATGCTCGCTTTCTGGATGCCCACCGCTGAAACGGAAGGGCTGTACTGGGGCGGGATGATCCGTTACGACATCCTGACATGGGTATTTTCAGTCACGGTGATCGTCGGCGCGGCAATTACTGCGCTGCTTACGATTGATGTTGTGGGGTTAAACCGGCGCGGTGAGTTTTATCTGGTGCTGGTGGTTTCCACACTGGGGGCGTGCCTGATCAGCGGGGCTGCTGATTTGATCATGGTGTTCCTGGGATTGGAAACGGTCACTATTCCGCTGTACGTGCTAGCTGCCTTCCGACGTGACGATAAACGTTCGTCTGAAAGCGGCATGAAGTATTTCCTGTTTGGCTCGTTCGCTTCGGCAATAATGCTGTACGGCTTAAGCCTACTGTATGGCTTCACAGGACACACCAACCTGTACGCGATTGCCGACTATATGCAGACGGACGCCTTTCAGGTTAATTTGATCCCGATCCTGATCGCGATTGCATTCATCGTGGTTGGTTTCGCCTTCAAGATCAGCGCCGCACCGTTCCACTTCTGGACACCGGATGTTTATGAAGGCGCGCCAACGCCTGTCACCGCGTTCCTGAGCGTTGCCAGCAAGGCAGCCAGTTTCGCACTGCTGATACGCTTTGCATTGACGGCTTTCCCGCCCGCGGTGGCAATCAACGGCGCAGAAGTACAGTTGTTCTGGACGAACCTTGCGGCGGCGCTGGCGGTCATTTCAATGATTGTCGGTAACGTTCTGGCGCTGGCGCAGAAGAACATTAAGCGTTTGCTAGCGTATTCATCCATCGCACAGGCCGGTTACACGCTGATCGGCGTGGCATCGCTGGCGGGGGCAGGCCGCGAGACGGCCGTAGCAGGTATTGCCTACTATATGCTGATGTATACCTTCACAAACCTGCTGGCATTCGGCGTGGTGATCATGTTCTCCAATGCTACCGGCAAGGAAGATATTAAAGACCTTGCGGGTTTGAGCCACCGCAGCCCGTGGATGGCGCTAGGGTTAACCATCGCCCTACTCTCGCTGGCGGGTGTGCCGCCTGCTGCCGGTTTCTTCGGCAAGTACTTCCTGTTTCAAGCGGCGGTACAAAGCGGGTTAACATGGTTGGCGCTGTTCGGTATTTTGATGTCCATCGTCGCCCTTTACTACTATCTGGTAGTGATCAAGGTGATGTATGTGGACAAGAGCGAAGATGCCGACAAACCGATTGCGATTTCGCCGGTTTACGGCTGGACGCTCGGGCTGGTTTCGCTGGCTGTGGTGCTGCTAGGAACGTTTGCGGTGCAACCGGTCTTTAACTGGGTATTAGAAGGCGCGCAAATGCTGTTTGCCAGCCTGTAAGACTGTTCAACTCAAGGCTAATGACATGAGGAGCGCAGTATACTGCGCTCCTCATGTATGTACAGCGACTCGTAATTTGATGCTGTTGGAAAAGATTGACTATTTGAAAATTGCAAGTTGATTGTGATAAAATTCTCAACAGTGGGGTGGCGTGATGAATAAAAACCCTCCGCCTACCAGAATCAAGAATCTAACATTAGCAGCCGTTGCAGCACAATCGGGATGCTTCACCCTTGTCATCGTGATGGGGGCGCTGCTTCTTGGATTGGCGCTCGATGCACATTTCGAGCGAAAAGGGCTTTTCACTATCGGCCTGCTACTGCTTAGCGTTCCATTTAGCCTGTTTTTAATGGTGCGCATCGCGCTTGGGGCAGTCAAAATGATCCAACCGCCTGCCGCCAAGAAAACGCAAGATAACTCTGCGCAGACAAAGGAGGAATAACCTTTGAGACGACGATTGGGTTCCAGAGTTAAAGGAGCGCAACTATGAGTGCGACCCGTCGCGGCGGAATGATCCTGTTGGTATTGGTCGCCGCCATGGTAGCGTGTGCAGTGATCACCTGCGGCGTGATGCCCAATGCTGGCATCTCGGTTGGTTTGCCGGTGATTACGGTACCGGGCGAAGCTTATAACGGTGCTCTGCCCAGCCA
>CAZBPB010000128.1:2114-9409 GCA_964493565.1 uncultured Pleurocapsa sp.
CAGGACTTCACGATCACCAATACGTTGGTGGCGACTTTCCTGGCGGACATCATGGTATTAATTTTCGTATTTTTTGCCTGGCGTGCGTCTAAAGGCTTCCGCAAAGAAGTTCCCGGACGTTTCCAAGCATTGGCCGAGCTGATTGGCGAATTCGTCTATAACCAGACGAAGAGCTATGCCGGTCACCGCGCGATTGCCCGCAAATGGCTATTCCCACTGGCCGCCAGCATCTTCGTGTTCCTGCTGGCAGCAAACTGGATGAAACTGCTTCCGGGCGTTGAAAGCGTGGGCATCATGCACTGCGCGCACCCCGGCATCAATGGGTATCCCACGATACAGGTTGGCAATGGCGCGTATCAACTTTACGTTGACCAACTGCTGTATGCCGGTATCACGGGAACAGAAGAAAGCTATCACGCTTGCCACGAGTATCTCCCGAATGCTGACGCGCTGAAGCCGACGCAGGAAGAACTGAATGCAGCGGCGACGGCACTGGAAACAGAGCTAGCGCACCTGGAAGCTGAGCCGCTGGCAGATGCTGAGGCGCAAGCCGCGCTGATTATCGCGGCACAACTTCACGCAGCCGAGTCGGTTTATTCTCATGCGTCGATTCCGTTAACACCGGACAACTTACGCGGCGGGGTGATTCCCTATATTCAAGTGGTCACACCGTATGTTCGCGGCCCGGCAACGGACTTGAACCTGACAATTGGCCTGGCGCTCGTTGTGGTGGTTGCCATTCAGATATTTGGCGTGGCGTCACTAGGGCCCAATTACTTCCAAAAGTTCATCAATCTGCGCGCACTTGGCACAATGCAGAAGAAACCGCTTGGCGCTATTGATTTTATCGTGGGTATCTTCGAAATCGTGTCCGAGTTGGGCAAGATCATCAGTCTGGCGTTCCGACTTTTCGGTAACATGTTTGCAGGCGGCATCTTGCTGGCAGTTATGTCATTCCTGGTTGCGTTCTTACTGCCTATCGTATTCTACGGGCTGGAAGTGATTGTAACCTCGATTCAAGCGTTCGTGTTCGCAGTCCTAACACTGGTATTCTGCGCTCAGGCGATGGAAGGCCATCATGGAGATGACGATCACGATGAGCATCATGAAGAAGTTGGTGACGGCATGGTTGCCGAACTGCCAGAGTTAACCTAAATCAGTTATCGAAGATTCGTATAAACGACCGAAACGACAATATAAAGGAAAAGGACAATGGAAGGATCAATCGAGATAGGCTTGCAGGCAGTTGGCGCTGGGTTAGCAATGATCGGCGCGTTAGGCCCGGGTATCGGCATCGGTTTGCTGGTACAAGGCGCTCTGCAGGCGATTGGTCGCAACCCAGACGCGGCCGGTCAAATCCAGACGAACATGATTCTCGGTATCGTGTTCGCGGAGGCCGTCGCCATTTACGCGCTGGTGGTTGCCCTCATCATCCTGTTCGTGCTCTAGCCGCCGGACGAGGAGAAATTAAGGGATGAAACACATTAACCGTAAAGCAATCCTCCTTCTACTAGCGCTGGTGGCTGTATTTAGCTTCGCGCTAAGTGTGAGCGCACAGGAAACCCCGACTGGTGAGAGTGAAGAAGTCGGAGCAGCGGTATCAGAAGTTGAAGGCGAACTGGAGACTGAACAGCATGATGTTGGCGAGGCTGAAGCAGAAGCTGAACAAACAGCCGAAGTTTCAACCAACCCACTGACTCCACTAGGTATCAATGCTGGCTTCCTGCTGGCGCAAATCGTCAACTTCCTGCTGATCTTCGGTTTGTTGACAGCGATCCTGTGGCGCCCGCTGGTAAATATGCTGGACAGCCGCGGGGCGAAGATTCAGAAGGGTCTTGAAGACGCGGCAGCAGCAGCCAATGCACGCCGCAACGCAGAATCTGATGCAGCCAAAATCATTGACGATGCAAAGCGCCAGGCAGCGAATCTGGTTGAAGAAGCACGCGTTCGCGGTGACGAAGTAGCCAAGCAGGCTGCCGCCGGCGCTGCGGAAGAAGCCGAACAGGTACGCGCTGAGGCACGTTCCCGCGCCGAAGAAGAGATGAATCGCCGCCTTGCAGACCTGCGCGGTCAGGTGGCTGCTATCTCTGTAGCAATGGCTGAGCGCCTGATTGGTTCAGGTTTGGACGAGAAACGCCAGCAAGCGTTGGTTAGCGATTTCTTCTCCAAGGTACCGCAGGGCGCGCTGAATCTGTCCGGCAACATTGAAGTTGTGAGCGCAATGCCTTTGACCGATGCTGAAAAGACAAAGGTTCAGAAGGAACTGGGCGCAAAGGACGTGAACTACAGCGTTGACCCGAATATTCTGGGCGGCTTAATTGTTCGCTCGGAAGATAAAGTGGTTGACGGCAGCGTTCGCAACAGCCTTGGCGATCTCGCCAGCCGCCTGCGCTAAGCCGCACGTTCCACAACACGCAGTAGATCAAGGAGAGGGCATCCTATATGGGATGCCCTCTCTTTTTGATTCAGATTAGCGCACGGTTATGGAGGTTATAGGGAATTTACGGCGGGGTGATGATTTGCCACTGGCTACCTTCAGGCAGTAATTGGAGCACAGAACCATCAGCACTGGCGATGTAGAGCGTGGTATCGCCATCAGCGGTGTTTGCCGACTGGATAAAGCCCTGCACGTTTGAATCCGGCTGAATACCCAACCCTAGCCTATTGCGAACTACGTCATTGCCGCGCCAGACAAAACCGATCTGACGGACGGGCTGGTAGAAGCCTTCTGGCGGGACAAATCCGGGTTCGCTTTCGGCATCGGCAGCAGGGTTATAGCGATTTTCAAGTACAATCCACGAGGGCGTAAAGCCATCATTGAACAGCGCATAGACCAGATCACTTTCCTGCACATAGATCATGCGCCCACGTTCAAACGGCTGCTCAATAAGAATCGTCTCACGCGAAGGGCCGGCAGGGCAATCATTGGGCGCAGGCTGAAAGAACCATGTATCCGGACAGGCAACCGGTATCGTGAGCACCTGCTCTGTGGTCTGGGAACCATCCCCCACGCTCAATAGAAATTCAACAGTACCACGATCACTGGAACGTGTGGGAACAGAAAGGCTGCCATCTGCATCCACACGCCACAACTGGTTACGAATACCCCTTTCCAAACGATAAATATTGGCGCTGGTGGTATTACGAGTAGACCAATAGAGCGTGAGTGTATCACCGGGAGCAACTGAAAGCCGGTCGGTGGTAAAAAATTCGATACGGGGCGCGTTCGGATTAAGCGCCAAGGTTGTTGTGGGCTGTGCCGCCAATGATGTGCTGGCAGCGCCAAAGAGCGGTGTTGGCGAAGGCCCGCCTGTTGGCGTGACCGGCTCTGGAGTAGGTGTAACGCTTGGAGTTGCATCACGTCCCGGAGTACGCGTGGGCGCACCGGTTGAAGTAGGCGAGTTTGTGGGCTGGGACGTTGGAATAACGGGAACGACAGCCGCTCCGCAGCCGCTGAATAACAGCGCAACCAGCACAATGAATAGGGGCAAAGTAAGCCTTGCCCCTGCAACAACATAATTTTTGTGCTTCCCTACGCGGAAAGCAGATAAAAAGCTGCGGTTCATGTCTTGCAACGTGCGCTCAACCTTCTTAACGGGGCAGCGGCGTCACCGGAAAACCTGTAGGCAGCGGCGCGCCATCAGGCGGCATATTGATCAGCATCCGCGCCATATTGAACTCTCCATTGATTCGTAAAGCGCAGCGTGCCATCCATCCGTAGCCACTGCGATAGGGGTAAGAAACCATCACCCACATATCTAAATCAGCGGCAAAATTCGCCGAACAAGGACGATCCAGATCATAGCCATTGTAGCCAAGGATGTCTATGGACTGCCCCTGCTGTAATGCGGCAATGCGTGGATAGCCTAATCCCGGCCCGGAACGAATGGAGACAGCCCCACGCTCGGCATAGCCATTCACACCGGTCAGGCTTGGCGGCGCTGTAGGGGTGGTAAATGGCGCTGGTGTTGGCGGAAGATTGAGATCAAATGGCGAGGTTGGTTGGGGAGCATCCGGCGTCGGCGTTTGCTGGGCAAAAGCGACACTGAACAACCAGAACCCTGCCAGCAGTAGAACAACTACCGGCAGGGCGATCATCTTTGCTAGATGACGGTCACGCATAGGCGTTTAACCTGTGATAGGAATGGCGCTGATGTTGGCACCGGGTTGAATAGCCGCATATTCTGCCGCTACCCAGCCGACAATACCATTGTAGTTGATATTCCACCATGTCGCATCACTATTACGTCCTACTACGTTGCCAGTTCTGCCCGCCGGAATTTGACCGATGACATTGTATTCGGTTCCGGGGCCGGAACGGATATTCACGGTATAAGGCGAAGCAGTGACAATAAAAGAAGTAGATGGCGGTGTGGTGGGCTGCGGGTTCGGTGGAGGCGCATCTACAACCGATACAGAGCCTTCATTGGGCACGAACAGGAATGCGCCGGAACTCCAGCCAAGCTGATTATTAACCAGCAGTTGGAACCACAGACCATCGGCGCTGCGCCCAGTAACGGGATAGGTTTCATTGCGGTTCACCCGGGTGATAATTTGTGCCTGTGGATTTGGCGCAGAGCGAACATTCAACCTGTAAGCGGTAACAGTTGCGGTGCTATAGACGGTTACACCGGGAAGCGTTGGCGCCGGAGTTGGCGCGGGCTGGCCTGCCTGCGTCAGGGTAAATTCCAGATACGCGTCACCCCCAAACTCGACAAAATCGATCTGGAAGGTATTCGCTCCGGCAGGCAGGTTAAAAGTCGCATTATAGGTTTGACCGGTTGCAGGCCCGAACTGGTTAATCAAAAGCTGCCCGTTGACGAACAGACGCGCGCCATCGTCCATACGCAGCGAGGCAGTATAGGTGCCCGGCGACAGATTTTGCACACTGGTAAAACGCGCTGACCAATTATCCGCCGGGACAGAGCCGACAGGCTGCCCGGATCCCCAATTGTGGTTGGGGGTCATGACGGACAGAATGGCAGTCGGGTCGCCGCTTAGTGCTGTATTGGTGAAATACTGTACTGTCCAGGGATTGGTCAACTGCGGGTTTGGCAGGGGTGGGCTAAAGTCTGGCTGCGGGTTGGTGGCGGCGTTCGCATAGCTCACATAGGCGTAAGCTTCACCTGTTTCCTCACGATAATCCACCTGAATGTGATAAGAACCGCTTACGGGAACGTTTATATCAGCGGTGATTAACTGCCCCACCTGTCCACTGGCGAAAGTATCTATCACGGTCTGGTTGAAATTAAAGGTTACGCGAATGTTATCATCCGCCAGCGCGAAGAAACGATATGTGCCAGCCGGAAGCTGAACATCCTGCGCCCAACGGATAGAGAAAAAGTCAGCATTGACGCCTTCCGCAGGTGAACCTAATCCCCAGTTAAAGGTGATAGCATTGTCTGTTCGCTGAAGCGCGATCGGGTCTGATAGTGTGGGGTTGTTGTAATACTGCCCCGTCCAGGGAACACCATTTTGCGCCTGTGCTGGAACAGCCATAAACACTGTGCCGAGCATTAGAACGACGGCAGCTACCGCTAAAACTCTGTGCCACATTATGTGCCTCCTTAAGCATTCGCAGAAAGCTATATGTGGCAATTATATGACGGCTTCTCTGCAAGGAGACCCTGTATACGCCGAATAACGACAACTTGCCCCAACTTTTAGGGGGCGATAAGGGAAGTTGTTTATCGTCCTGCGATGATGTCCTGGATATCAGGGCCGATCACGATCATCAGGTCGGCTGAGGTCAATCCGTCGGTTGCGGTACGTACTGCCGTACCCTCCAGCCCAAGCAGCGCAGCCAGGTAATGCGCCGTTCTCAACTTGGCGCTGTAATCCTGAATATACGTTGGCGCGTTGGTAATTTGCGGCATATTGCCAACGCTAACTACCGTAACGCCCTGCGCCTGAAGCCAATCACGCACCTGCCCTGCTAAACCAACCGTGTCGGTGTTGTTGTAAACCACGATTTCGGCATTTTCAGCAAGGGCGCGTTCACGCAGTTCGGCCAGCGACAGATTGGTTTGCGGGTTAAACACATCATCCATCAGGAAACGAATCGCCGCCCAATTCGGGGTGAGCACCTGTTCACCTTGCGACGTCGTCGCTAGATTGACGTAGAGGTTATTGACAGTACCGCTGTGAATACTTTCACCCGGGATTTGCAGACCAAGATTTGCCAGCCCGAATAATTCTTCGAGCGTAAAATTGGTGCTAATCGCATCTGAGAGTTCAGTCCACAGCGCGGGTGCTTGCGTGATGATATTGGCGATACCGCCTGCCGATATCACTTCGTTAAAAATGGACTTGATCACTTCCTGCTGGCGGGCTGCGCGGTCAAAGTCGCCACCCTGAGTAGCGCGGGTACGCGCATATTGCAGCAGATGAACTGCATCCAGGCGCTGGCAACCGGGATCAAAGTGGACAGCGATGGTGCCATAACCAGCGTCTGGATAGTCGGGGTCATCAATGACTTCTGTCGGGCAAACCTCAACGCCATTGGGGGCGATCAGGTTGACCACAGCGTCAAACACATCGAAATTGACGCGAATATAGCGATCAATATCCACGCCAAAATTCTGTTCTACGGTGTCGGCAGCCAATGCCGCGCCGCCGCCGGGATAGCCGTTGGCATCTCCCAGCGCGTTTGCAGTGTTGATGCGGTTAGGCTGAAAACCGGGGATGGGCACCCAGAGATCACGTGGGATAGACAGCATGCCTACAGTTTTACGAATCGGATCAATACTAACTACCATCATGGTATCGGTACGGAATGGCCCCTGCTCATCACCACGCTGATCAATGCCTAATACCAGCACATTCAGGCGGCTGGGATCGTCCCAATGATAGGCTGCAAGCGGGTCAATTGTTGCCGTTGGAGCAGCAAGTAGCTGCGGTTGGACTTCTGTGGCGACGGGCACTAAGGTGGTGCCGGGTTCGGGGGTTTGTGTGGGCGGAACAGGCGAGGGTGTTAGCGTTGAGGTTGGTTGGGCGGTCAGGAAATTTTCAAAACCGCCGCCAGCAATTTGCACACCGCTGTCGGCAAGATCGACATTGAAGCGGTAGGCGAAATTGAACGCGCCAAACGAGCAAATAGCGGTTGCCGCGACCATGAAACCGATAAGTAGTAGAAATAGCCAACCGGGTAAACGCATGCGACTCTATCCGTTGTACAAACTCTCCCGGCAGCATTATAGCTGAATCAAATTCGATGTGAACCTACGCTTACGGGGCGCATGGTACACGTTTGCTAAGGAAAGTGCCTAGAGAATAAAAATGACCGCCCTGTACAA
>CAZBPB010000129.1:0-9302 GCA_964493565.1 uncultured Pleurocapsa sp.
GATCCATCGGCTCGCTCCTACGAAACATGCTATGCATAGCGTACCCGAAAATTTGCGCGCTTACATTCCCACCGTTCCCTAACCGTAGGATACACGCGCTGAACTCTGGCACAGACCTTTGTATAATGAAGGCGTGTTTGAAGTTACAGTAGGAATTTTCTTGATGCGACGTTTGCTACTTTCTATGCTCGGCGCGGCCTCACTGCTGGCGGCTACTATAGCCTCGGCGCAGGCAAGCATCCCGGCAGTTTATCATCTGAATGGTATCCAGCATATTTATCAGGGCTGGAACAACTGCGGCCCCGCCACCCTGACGATGGCGCTGTCTTACTTTACCGATGAAACGCTCAATCAGAACCCGGCAGCAATGTGGCTGAAGCCGAATACAGAAGACAAGAATGTTAGCCCGTGGCAAATGGTTGAGTATGTGAACACGCAGCTTAACTCTGGCATTCAGGCGGTGCTGCGTCAGGGCGGCTCGGTAGAACTGCTGAAGACGCTGATCGCCAACGATTTCCCGGTACTGGTGGAAGCCGGCTTTGACCCGCCGAATGACGATCAAGGCTGGATGGGTCATTACCTGCTGGTGAGCGGCTATGATGATGCGCAGCAGTTGTTCACCACGCAAGACAGCTTTGAAGGCCCGAATTACACCTACGATTACGCCTATTTCGATGACTACTGGCGGCATTTCAACCGGCTGTACATTCCGCTGTATACGCCGGATCGCGAAGCCGAACTGATGGCGATTCTGGGCGATGATGCCGACGAGATCACCAACTGGAACAATGCGCTGGCGACTGCCCGCGCCGAAGCGACCGCCAACCCGAACGATCCGTTCAACTGGTTCAATCTAGGCACCAACTTCACGGCGCTGCAGGACTATACCAGCGCGGCTGTAGCCTTCGATCAGGCGCGCAGTGTGGGCGACGGCCTGCCATTCAGGATGCTGTGGTACCAGTTCGGGCCGTATGAAGCTTATTTGAATACCGGGCGCTACAGCGACATGATCACGCTGGCGAGCGCGGCGCTGAATGACGGCGGCGGGCAGTATGTTGAAGAAACCTTCTATTATGCGGGGCTGGCGCGCGATGGCATGGGCGAGCGTGACCGGGCGATTCTGAATCTTGATGGCGCAATTGCCTTCAACCCGAACTTTACCCCTGCGCGCGAAGCTCGCGAGGCGATACTCAACCGTTAGACCCCGGCCCTCAAGCTCTATTACCATAGAGAGGGAAGCCAAACTGATCGGGGAATCAACAGAAGTGTAAGATTTAGTAGGTGATATAACGTAGTTTATGCAGATACACCGTGATTACTCGCAGCCTTTCTTCAGCAACCGCCGCCGCAGACGGCGCTGGTGGCTGTGGATTAGCCTGTACGTACTGTTCATCGGCGGGTTTCTGTTTGTCGTAGACAGTAATTTCAACCGCTTGCAGAATATGGCGCTGTCGGTATTAGGACAAGCGCCGCCGCCCACGCCTTTTGCCAGCGATCTGGCAACGTCGGCAATGGAACGCTATCTGATGGGAAACCTGCCGGAAGCGCTGCCGTTGATGGCGCGCGCAGTAGATCAGCAGCCGACCAATGTAGATTACCTGTACGAATACGGGCGAATGCTGCTGGAAATGGGCGATGATACGCCGTCTTACTACACGCAGGCGATTGATATTGGCGACAGGGCGATTTCCTCAAACCCGAATGACCCGCGCGGTTATGCATTGAAGGCGCGGGCGCTGGATTTATCTGGCGACCCGGCTGCGGCGATTCCCGTCGGGCAGGCGGGGTTGATGGTTGACCGCAGCTTTTCGCCATTGTATTCAGCCCTGAGCAGCGCTTACCGGGCGATTGACCGCTATGATGTGGCGATTGATAACGCCGAGCTTGCGATTCAATACGACCCGCTAGACCCGACGGCGCGGCGTATTTACTCGTATGCGCTGATCTGGGTAGGCCGCTACGACGAAGCGATTGATCAACTTCAGCAGGCGATTCAACTGAATCCGAATCTGGCCGGGCCGTATTTTGAGCTTGCCGGTTTATACCGTTCGCGGGCAGTGCAGGCGCAGGATACGGCGATGGCGATTCAGCTATATGCAGACTCGATTGCGCTGTACGAGCAAATATTAGCGATGCAGCCGGAAAATGCGCGGGCGTATTTGCGCTTATGCGATGCTTACTTTGAAGCAAGGGAAAACGTTCGCGCAACGGATTACTGTCAGGAAGCGGTGAACATCAACCCGAACTATTCGCAGGCATGGGCCAGCTTAGGGCAAACCCAGTACAGCCGGCGCAACTATGAAAGCGCGATTGAATCATTTGAGCGCTGCGTGCAGATTGCGAGCGATGATTCTGACATTCGCTGTTTCTATCTGCGCGGGCTGGCGCACTATTATCTGGCAGAATGTGATGACGCATGGAACATCCTGACCGATGCCCTGAACCGGATGCAGGCGGCAAATGCCACGCCCGATAACCCGGTGCTGCTGTCTATTCAGGAAGGCTTGCGACTGGTGACGGTTTCCTGCCCGGCGTATGTGAATCGGGCGCTGCCGACGGCAATTCCACCGACGGCAGTTCCGCCGACACCTATCGGCGGCTAGCGGGGCAGCGCCATGTATTTGAAAGTTCCGAAGCGTTATAAGAAACAGCGCCGGCATATGTTTTCGATGCGCCGCCTGTGGCTGCCGTTGATCACCGTAGGCGTGGTGGTCATTGGCTGGCAGATTTATGAGCGGCGCGAACAGCTCGGGCCGCCAGTTCAGCAAGCGATCAATACGGTGCTGAATCAGGCGCAGAACACGATTGCTACTGCTGCCGCGCCGACACCGCTGCCGACCTCTGATCCGGCGGAACGGGTGGCGCGCGCGAATCAGGCATGGGATCGCGGGGCGATCGAAGAGGCGCTGACCGAGTATCAGGCGGCGGCGGACGCTGCCCCGAACAATGCGCAGCTGCATCAGCGAATCACGCTGGGACTGGTGATGCAAGGGCGGGGCGATGATGCCGTTGCTGCTGCCGAAAACGCGGTAACGGCTGATCCTTATAATCCGGATTCGTGGGCATTACAGGCGCTGGCGTTAGACCGCGCGGGACGGCCTGAGGAGGCGATTCCCAGCGCGTTGCAGGCGTTGTGGCTTAGCCCGAATCGCGCCAACGCTCTGGCATATATGGCTGAAGCGTATCTGGACATGAACCGTTCGGATCTGGCGCAAGAGACCGTTGAGCGCGCACTTTCCGCCGACCCGAACAGCTATGAAGCGAATTACGTGAACGCGTTGATTCAATGGAATGTGAATTATGCGCTGGACGCGGCGGCGGACTCATTCGAGATCGCCAGTTCGGAAGCGCCGAATCTGCCGTATATCGCGGTAGATCGGGCGTGGTTTGAATGGTCACTTGGCAACTACGATGTAGCTGACGAGCTATTGATCGGCGTATTGGAACTGAACCCGACCAATCTGGACGCGCTGTATGCGATAAGCTACCTGTACTATCAGGCCTACGGCGACCGCGAACAATCGCTGGATTATCTGGAACGCTGCCTTGCTGCGGATAACGATAATATTTCGTGTTTGTGGTATCGGGGCACGATTCAAAATGTGATGGGCGATCAGGTAGGGGCGCTGGCGAGTTTTCGGGCGCTGATGCAAACCGATACGCAATCGCCACGTCATTTTCTCGATGCAGGCCGGGCGTATATGAACAGCGGCGACTGCGCTTCGGCAGTGCCAACGCTGCAAGAAGGCTATGAGCTGGAGCTGGCGGCTCCGGTATACAACCCTGACCGCGAGGCGCTGTTTCAGGAATATCTAGCGGATTGCGGCGCGCCGGTGTCGCTGCCAGAAGCCGAAGCCACTGAGGAGGCAACGCCGGAAGCGGAGGCGTAAACAGCCCCTCACCATCGCCGCCAAAGAAGCGTTGATGGTTGGATACGGGTTCACAATGACGCGTATTTTGCCATAAAGAGAAAAGCGATTAAGCAGGGTTGTGAGATGAAGCACGAAGAAATAATGGCAGTGATGAACGATCCATTAGCGCAGGAACTCCTGTTTGCGCCAATGCCGGCGCGCATGGCCTATACCGGACTGGACGGTTTTCCGCGTGTGATTGCGATTGGATTCTGGTGGAACGGCACCCGCCTCATCCTTGCAACCCATCCTAAATCGCCAAAAGTGAAGGCGCTTCGCACACATCCGAAGGTTGCCCTGACGATAGATACCAATACTTTTCCGCCGAATGTACTCACGATTCGCGGCACCGTTAGCATCGAAATTGTAGACGGGGTTCCACAGGAATATCTGGAAGCCTCGCACAAGCTGATTACACCGGAACAGTGGGCGAGCTTTGAAGCCGGCGTTCGCCAAGCCTACAAGCAAATGGCGCGCATTAGCGTGACTCCAGAATGGGCGCAGGTCTACGATTTCGTCACGCGAGCACCTGCCGCCATACAGGGATAACATCCCCATCTGGCAGGCAAGGAACACCTTGCCGCTGCGATGGTCTATATGGACATAACCCCTCGCTGAATAGTCCGCTACAATGAACCGAAAGGGTGCAAGAACATTTGCGCCCTTCTTTTGTATTACAAAGCCAAACGTCCGACTTTTTCTGGAGTTTTCTCCTAATGCCCGCCGCACCTACTGCACCGCGCCGCTGGTTGGTTGTGCTTGCCTTTGCCTGCGTCTATATCATCTGGGGTTCCAGCTATCTGAGCATCAGCATCGCCATTGAAACCATCCCGCCGTTTTTGATGACCGGCTTTCGCTTTGTCGCTGCCGGGGCGATTTTGATAGGATGGACGCTGCTGCGCGGGGAGTCGTTTCCGGGCTGGCGGCAGTGGCGATCAGCCTTTATCGCTGGCGGGCTGCTGTTCCTGTTCAATAACGGGTTGATTGTGGTGGCAGAACTGGCAGGCGTACCTACGGGCATGATTGCGCTTTTGATCGCCACTACGCCAATGTGGGTGGTGATCGTGAGCGCGATCAACGGCAGCAGTAAACCCAACCGGGTGACGATCATAGGGTTAGGGTTAGGGACGCTGGGGATTGCCCTGCTGGTGGATTTGAACGGCGTGTTCAACGGCGGTGGCGCGGTGTTGATCGGGATGGCGGCGACGGTTCTAGGGGCGCTGTTCTGGGTGCTGGGGTCGCTGTATGCACGCAGCGCAGATTTGCCGAAAAATACGATGCTTTCGACGGGGATGCAGCTTTTTTGCGGCGGCCTGCTGCAGTTTGGCCTTGCGGCGCTAACCGGCGACTTCGCGCAGTTAGATGTTGCGGCGATCTCTACGCGCTCGCTAGCTGCCCTGTTTTACCTGATGGTCTTCGCCTCGATCATTGCTTTCACGGCCTTTACATGGCTAATGCGCAACGTTAATCCAGCATTGGTAGCCACGTATGCCTATGTGAACCCGGTGATCGCGGTGCTGCTGGGCGCGCTGATTCTGGACGAGCCGCTGACGCTGCGGATTATGGTGGCGGGCAGCATCATTATCGCGGCAGTGGTGGTAATTTCGCGGGCGACTTACGGCGGTAGGCGAGATGCGAAACTACAGGTCGTCCCTGAGGAAGTGCCGGAAGTTGTGCCAGAGGCAGCCTAGACGGGCTTAAGGACACTTTCTTTCCAGAACATCTGTCAGCTATTTACCCCTGCCGGAGTGCGGCGCATTGCCCGTGCAGCGCATGAATGGCTACAATCTCCGAAAATGAGAGAAACCAGTGGATCAGGAATACGACGCGATCATCGTCGGTGCGCGCATTGGTGGGTCGGTAACGGCTGCTCTGCTGGGGGATGCCGGTTACCGTGTACTGCTGATTGATCGAATGGCGTTTCCAAGCGACACCATTTCCACACACTTCTTTCGTGGGGAATACGCGCTCACGGTATTCAACCAGTTAGATGTGCTGGAGGAATTGCTCTCCTCTGGCGCGCCCCGGCTATTGCGGCAGTACACTTACCCGAATGGCGGATCGGAATATGAGATCCAACCGCCTCAATCGCCCGGTGATATTGGCTATTGCTTATCTGTACGCCGGATCACGCTGGATCAAACCCTCGTTCGTCGCGCCTGCCGCGCGGAGAATGTACATTTAGCGGAAAAAACGTCGGTTCGTGATTTACTGTGGGATGATCAGTGCGCCGCTGGCGTGCGCCTGCAAACAAACCAGGGCGAACGTGAGGTTCGGGCAAAAATCGTGATAGGCGCAGACGGGCGTAATTCCACAGTGGCGCACCTTGTTCAGCCTGCTATTGAAGACACTGTGCCGGGCTTTCGCGCGATGTATTACCAGTATTTTGAGGGTTTCGACAGCCTGATCAATGAGTCCCCGGATGGACCGCTATTTTCATTCATTGGCAGCGAGATCGCCTACGCTTTTCCGTCCGATCATAACCTGGCGTGTATCGCCATATCGGTTGATTTAGAAACTTGCGGCGGCTTCAAAGGACAACACGAAGCGAAATACCACGAACATTTGTTGAATCACAAGGGGATTACAGAGCGAATGGGGGCCGCCAAACCGATAGGCGGCGTTTATAGCCACGGAGCGGCGGTGAATTACTTACGAACGCCTCAAGGCTCAGGCTGGGCGCTGGTTGGCGACGCCGGGCAGTATCAAGACCCGTGGAGCGGCGTCGGGATCGATTCAGCAAGTATGGCTGCAACCTTTCTTGCAGATGCGATCATCGGGTGGTTCTCCGGCAAGTCCAGCGAAGATGAGGCGCTTAGCGGTTTCCACCAGCGCCGGAATGACGTGTGCGGCGCTTTTTTCAAGATGACAGTTGAAGAGGGGCGCGAAATAGCGTCATCGTGAACTGCAACCGGGGGTAGGTTGGTCCTGGGCGAGAAACAGTGTAGCCAACTCGCAGCCTACAAAAGATCATGGTACGATTTTGGGCAGTCATTGGCGAGCTTGATGCCTGCGCGAGACATTCATGAACAAAGAACTTTCGGTCACTTACATGAGCGGGCCGCTGGACGGCAAAACCCAACGTTTTGAGCAGCCGGAGCCGGGCGACGAACTGGTGCTTTCAATAGGCCGCCGCGATGGCTGCGATATTTTCCTGCCCTTTGATAATCAAGTATCACGCCTGCATGCCAAACTGGGCTGCATGGTGGAATTGATCACCGCCAGCGAGTCGGTCAGCGAACCATTTTTACTTTCATTCTGGCTGGAAGATTTGAACAGCCGTAATGGAACCTATATTGAGCGAGAGAAGCGGGGCATAAAAGGACGGATCAACCTTCGCCCCGGCAGCCTGTTTCGCATCGGGCGAACGTGGCTGCGGCTGGACGTGCCGATGTCAATATAAAAAGCCCTCTCCCCATCCCGATCACGGCCCCTTGACCGTCTCCAGATAGTGATGCTCCAGCACGTTTCCAGCAGAGTCGAGAATGTACAGCGCGGGAACGCCGGTGGGAATATTCACTTCGGGGATTTCCTCATCCGAGATGTTATCCAATTCTTTGACCAGCGAACGCAGGCTGTTGCCATGCGCCGCCACGATGATTTTTTCACCCGCAAGCAAGCGCGGCAGGATGTTGGCGTGATAGTAAGGCATCACCCGTTCGCCGGTCATCTTCAGGCTTTCGCCATTAGGCGGGGGAACATCATACGAACGCCGCCAGATGTGTACCTGTTCGTCGCCAAATTTCTTCGCGGTTTCGGCTTTGTTCAAGCCCTGAAGATCGCCGTACATGCGTTCGTTCAGCGCCTGATCGTAGTCAATTGGCAGGTCGGTTTGACCCATCACTTCGAGGATGATGCGCAGGGTTTCCTGAGCGCGGGTGAGCGCCGAGGCAAAGCCGTAATCAAATTGAAAGCCGTAGCTTTTCAGAATTTCGCCAGCGCGGGTGGCTTCTTCAATGCCAAGCGGCGAGAGGGGCACATCTACCCAGCCGGTAAAGCGATTCTCAAGATTCCACTGTGACTGACCGTGCCGTATCAATACCAGTACACCGTGAGCGTTTGCCATTACTGTGTCCTCATTTTCATAACGTCAATGCCGCCAATTATGCCACGCGAGGTGGGGCGTGACCAGCGAGAGGGGTGACGATAGAGTCGTATTAGAGATATTGATGAACTGAGAGATGTAACGGTCATCGAAAGGGGCGGATCACAATACGAACCGCCCCCAACATGCTGAAGCAGTATGAATAATTTATGTGCCAGCTAGCGCCAGCACACGGGTGGGGCCGCCGCCGCTGCCTTCCCAGCGCGGGATGCCGATGATCACAATCGGGTCTGTCGCGGCTTCCAGCGCGTCCAGATTGGCGGCATTCTCCACGCCATAGATGCCTGCGCCGCACACCGCATAGTGGGCATCGAAGGTGGCGGAATTGCCGGGATCGAGGCTGAGGGTATCCACACCGATACCGTTGATGCCGCGATTTTCGACCAGCCATGTCACCGCTTCGCCGCTGAAGCCGGGGTAATTTTGCCCACCATCGGCGTCGGCGTTACGGTAATCGTCAGTTGGCCAGCGTGAGTCCCAACCACTGTTCATGAACACGACAGCGCCTTCGGGAATTTCGCCGTGCTCGGCTTCCCACGCTTCAATATCGGAGGCTTCAAGCATGGCGTTCGGGTCTGCGGCGGCTTTTTCTGCGATGTTGATGACCACCGCGCGGGATACCAGATGACCGGCATCGTAGTTATCAACGGTTTCGCCGTCAGCGATGAAGTGCGCGGGAAAGTCGCAGTGGGTGCCGACGTGCTCGTAGAGCGTCCAATACTGGATGAAGTAGCCATTTTCCTCAACAGAGAGATAGGTTTCGCGGGTTGGCTCTTCACCTAGCGTATAAACTGGCATGTTCGGACCAAATATGTGGGAGAGATCAATGACCTCAAAACCGGTATCGCCATGCGCGGCGGCGCGGCGCGCGGGCGAGGCGAACGAGGCGAAGGCTAGACCGGCAGCGCTGGCACCCCCCATCTTAAGCAGGTTGCGGCGGCTAAATTTGGGCAGTCCTTCACGGGCGATGCGGGCAGAAACAACTTTAGCGATTTCTGGCGAGCACATGGGATTTACGAGCCTCTCTACTAAACTGACATGTAGGTTGACGGGTAAGTATTTGTGGAGCGTTATAGTAGAAGAATAAGGGGGGAGATTGCAAATTTTGTTAGGGAAAAATTTGGATGATGGGATGCAAGAAAAAAGGGCGCAGCACGCTGCGCCCCTACATGTTTCTGTTACGAGAGGGAATTGAGCGCGTTACCCTGCCGCGCCGCCTAAAGCAATCGGGTTGATGGCGGATTGTTCAAGGCCGCTTACCAGCGAAACGGCGTCGCCGTCCGCGC
>CAZBPB010000130.1:0-257 GCA_964493565.1 uncultured Pleurocapsa sp.
CGGCATCATTGTACCCAACCTGATACGCGGCGCTGGCGGCATCAAGCCGTTCACCAAGCATAAGACGGCGCGCTTCCTGTAAGCGCAGGCGCTTCTGAAATTGCAGTGGACTCATCGCCGTGACCGCCTTGAAGTGTTGGTGAAAACTCGAAACACTCATCCCCAGTTCGTGTGCCAGATCCTCAACCCGAATGGGCTGATCATAATTCTGACGCAGGCGCTCAACAGCCCGGGCAATATTCGAAGTGTAGCCGCCT
>CAZBPB010000130.1:267-9291 GCA_964493565.1 uncultured Pleurocapsa sp.
GATCGCCGGCAAGCAGACGATAGATGATTTCACGTTTAACCAGCGGCATTAGCATTCGCGTGTCAGCAGGAGAATCGACCAGCCTCACAAGACGTACAATCGCATCCAACAACTCAGGCTCTAATGGGCTAACGGTGGTGGCTTCTACATGAACGCTGCCTGAATGGATGACCTGACCCGCTTCAATCATGACGGAACCCACGAGCGTAGCGTCAAGCTCCAGCCTGAGGCTGAGATAAGGTTTCTCTCTGGATGCCTCGGCAACCTGACTTACTCTGGGCAGTTCAAGCGTGGTGAGAAGATAGTTGAAAGGATCATACTGATACCGATTTCCCCCTATAAATACAACTTTGCTCCCCTGTGCAATCACGCACAGGGAAGGTTCCAGCACACTATGCAGCTTTTCCGGCAGCGCCGAAAGTCGAGCCAGATGCAGCCCCGGAAGTGGTTGACAGACACCATCTTCGCGTATCACCTTTGTGATGCGCTCAACCAGTTCTTCACGACTCACTTGTAAACGCAGTCTATCCCCATCTATTCGCTGATGATTGACATTATCCATAAGACCCTCTATTCCCGGCACATTTGAAGATCAAGCACATTATATAATTCTTCAAGGTAATTTTCTTAATCGCGCAAGATTCTTGGAGAAATGTTCAATCATCGCGGATTATTCTACAATCCCTAACCTTCGTCTTTACATATAATCATCAACATATAGCGTAAACGAGCGAAAGGTAAAACGATGTTTGAAGGAAGCCCACTTCTCAACCTGAATAATGGCATCCAGATGCCCACATTGGGCTTTGGAGTTTTTCAAAGCAGTCCAGAAGAAACTATTGATGCGGTCAAAACCGCTGTTGCCACCGGTTATCGCCACATTGATACTGCCGCCGCTTATATGAATGAAGAACAGGTTGGCGCAGCGATCAAAGCAAGTGGCATTGCCCGCGCCGACATATTCATCACCACCAAAATGTGGATTAGCGATTATGGCTACGATACAGGTCGGCACGCCATTGAGCGTAGTTTGCGTAAGCTGGATACCGATTATATAGACCTGTACCTACTCCATCAGCCAGTTCCCACGCACTTTGAGCGCACGATTGCGGCCTACAAAGCTGCTGAAAGCGCCCTCGCAGAGGGGCGTATCCGCGCTATCGGAGTCAGCAATTTCAGCCCGGAACTGCTGGAAAGCCTCATGGCACAAACGGAGATTGTGCCATCGGTCAATCAGGTTGAGGTGCATCCTTTCTTCACCCAGAAAACACTGCGAGACACCCACGCTAAATACGGCATCGTTACGCAAGCGTGGTCGCCTATCGGCGGTGTTAATCGCTACCGGAGCGATAATGCAGCGAAGATCGGTGATCCGCTTCAGCATCCGACCATTGTTGAATTTGCGGAGAAACATAGCAAAACCCCGGCGCAGATCATTCTTCGCTGGCATATCCAGAACGGAGTCTGTGCCATCCCTAAATCGGTCAATCCGGTTCGGATTGCTGAGAATTTCGATATTTTCGATTTTGAGCTGACCGCCGAGGAAATGGCGGCGATTGAAGCACTTGATACAGGTATGCGCGGTGGTCCAGAACCGGCGTCGCTTGATCCCGATAAAATACCTTTCCGTATTCAGGATTGATCAACCTCTAGCCGATATGACTGGTGGCGTGACTGCCGCCTACTGGTATGGCGAACTGGCTTCTCGATAAACGACTGTGGTTTTCCAGACAAAAGGAGGAACTCAGATTATGAAAATTTCAAGAAACGGCTCTCAGGCTTCATATAAAGGGCCAGCAGATTGGTTTACCGGAACGGTGCGGGTTGATCCGCTGTTTGATCCGATTGAGCCGGGGCACTCAGCCGGCGCCTATGTAACCTTTGAACCGGGTGCGCGTACCGCGTGGCATACCCACCCGCTTGGGCAAACCCTGATCGTAACCGCAGGCGTCGGGCGAGTACAGCGCTGGGATGGTCCCGTTGAAGAAATTCGTCCGGGTGATGTGATTCAGATTGCACCCGGCGAAAAGCACTGGCACGGCGCATCGCCAACAACCGCAATGACCCATCTAGCCACGCAAGAAAATCTGGATGGTCATGTTGTTGAATGGATGGAACACGTTAGTGATGAGCAATACCAACCCGAATAAGTGAAAGGAAATGCAATCATGACAGACTGGACAGGCGACGAACTCAATCGAGTTGGACAGGCTGAAGAGCTGGAAATTGCTGGCCTCAACCCCGATAACACCTTACGCCAACCCACCACTATCTGGGTCGTTCGGGTTGGAGATGATCTCTATGTTCGACCTGTGAACGGGCGCAGCGGCGCATGGTTTCTTGGTACGCAGATTCGCCATGAAGGACGAATCTGGGCGGGTGGTGTTGAGAAAGATGTCCGTTTTGTAGAAATTGATGCGGAAGGCGATCTCAACAACCAGATTGATGCCGCCTATAGCAGCAAATACCGGCGGTATGCCCAATCTATCATCGCTAGCATCACGACTCCCACAGCGCGATCAGCGACGATCAGGCTTGTGCCCGCTTAGAAATCACAGTAAGCCAATAGCCTGAAAGTAAAAGGAAGAAAAATATGCGAGCTACCATCATGTACGGCGCAGGAGATGTTCGAATTGTGAATGTCCCTGATGCTCAAATCAAAGCGCCAACCGATGCCATTATCCGAATAACCTACGCCTCTATTTGTGGCAGCGATCTCTGGCCATATCGCGGTTATGCCGAATTTGACGAAAACGGCAGCCCGATGGGACACGAAGCCATCGGAGTGGTCGAAGCGATCGGGTCTGAAGTTCATCATATCAAAGTGGGCGATCTCGTTGCCATGCCATTCGCCTTCTCGGATAACACCTGCCCGAATTGTCAGGAAGGTATTCACACATCGTGCATTCACGGCGGCTTCTTCGGTTCGCCAGAGGTTGGCGGCGCACAGGCAGAAGCCATTCGCATTCCTCAAGCCGATGGAACGCTGGCGGTTCTGCCGGGCGGCAAAGATGAGGCACTCATGGCTTCGCTGCTCACGCTCACCGATGTTATGGGAACAGGACATCATGCGGCAGTTTCCGCCCGCGTTGCGCCGGGTAAAACGGTCGCGGTTGTGGGCGATGGCGCAGTTGGATTATGCGGTGTCATTGCGGCAAAGCGGCTGGGTGCTGAACAGATCATCATCATGGGTCGCCATGATGACCGGATTGCACTGGCGAAGCAGTTTGGCGCAACCGATGTCGTGAGCGAGCGGGGTGACGAAGCCATCGAACGAATACGCAAGCTCACAGGTGGTTACGGGGTTCACTCAATCCTTGAGTGCGTAGGCACAGATCAATCCATGCAGACCGCTCTCAGCATCGCCCGTCCGGGCGGCGCGATTGGTCGTGTAGGCGTTCCGCATGATGTAAACATTCCCGCAGCATCTCCCACCTTTTTTAGCAACCTCACCGTCAGCGGTGGCCCTGCGCCAGTCCGCGCCTACATTGAAGACCTCATTCCGGATGTTCTCGACGGCAAAATCCATCCGGGTCGCGTTTTTGATCGGGTAATTGGTCTGGATGAAGTGCCAGAAGGCTATCAGGCGATGGACAATCGTGAGTCCATTAAGGTCATGATTAAGGTGTAAAACGTCAAGGGAGATTGCTACAGACTATTGATTCATGGGCGATACGTTTAGAGCCTGAAGATATGGCGTACCTTGAGGAACTCTGTGTCCCCCACAGTCTTGTCGGTTTAATCCCCTATGAATCACGCAACCTGACGTTCAGATCAGTAGTGTAAGAATATCGGCCCGTAAAGGAACAAGAACGATGCAAAAACGTCAACTTGGAAACAGTGGTCTGGAAGTATCCGCGCTTGGTCTCGGCTGTATGCGTATGACCTTCGGGGATGCGCCCATAGGCACCCGGCAGGATATGATCGCATTGCTGCACGCGGCAGTGGATCAGGGCATCACCTTCTTTGATACGGCAGAGGTTTATGGCCCCTTCACGAATGAAGAACTGGTGGGTGAGGCGCTGGAACCCTTTAAGGGGCAGGTGGTGATTGCCACCAAGTTCGGGTTCAAACACAATGGGGAAAAGGGGCCGCATCCGTCGGTGGGGCTGGACAGTCGCCCCGAACAGATTAAGCGAGTGGCTGAAGCATCGCTCAAGCGCCTTCGGGTTGAAGCGATTGACCTGTTCTATCAACATCGCCCCGATCCAAATGTGCCGATTGAAGATGTTGCGGGCGCGGTGAAAGACCTGATTCAGGAAGGCAAGGTGAAGCACTTCGGGCTTTCGGAGTCGGATGCGCCAACTATTCGTCGCGCCCATGCGGTTCAGCCCGTCGCAGCGTTGCAAAGCGAGTACTCGATCTGGTGGACGCCGCTTGAGGAAGAAATCCTGCCCACTTGTGAAGAACTGGGCATCGGGCTTGTGCCTTATAGTCCCCTGGGGCGTGGTTATCTGACGGGCAAGATTGATGAAAATTCGGTATTCGCTGATAACGACATCCGCGCGCGCAATCCCCGTTTTACGCAGGAAGCGATTAAAGCCAACCGCGCCGTAATTGACCTGCTGGAACAGATTGGCGCAGCGCATCAGGCAACCCCGGCGCAGATTGCGCTGGCATGGCTGCTCGCTCAGAAACCCTGGATTGTGCCGATTCCGGGCAGCCGGAAACTCGAACGGCTGGTCGAGAACAATGGCGCGGTGAACATCGCGTTGACTGACCACGATCTCGCTGAGATCAAGACCGCTATGGCAGCGATTTCAGTAGTGGGTCATCGGTATTAGAACAAACTCGATAGTCCGATTAGCTAGAAATGTTTCCAGTGCCGAACTCAAAGACAGGGTCAAACACACTGGAAACGTAGATTAAGGAGAAAGCCATGTCAATTGTTCCATCAGTGACCTTGAACAACGGGTTACAAATGCCGCTGCTAGGCTTTGGCGTTTTTCAGATCAATGATGCCGAAGAATGCGAACGCAGCGTCTACGATGCGATACAGGTGGGCTATCGTCTGATTGATACAGCAGCATCGTATGGCAACGAAGAGGCAGTCGGCAAAGCCATCCAGCGCAGTGGTGTCCCGCGAGAAGAACTGTTTGTGACCACTAAGCTCTGGATTCAGGATGCCGGGTATGAGCGCACCAAACCGGCATTCGAACGCTCCTTGCAGCGTCTGCAACTGGAATATCTGGATTTGTTTCTGATCCATCAACCCTTTGGTGATGTGTACGGCGCATGGCGAGCGATGGAAGAGCTTTACCGCGAAGGTCGGATACGAGCGATTGGGATCAGTAACTTTCCCCCGGATCGGGTGATGGATCTGATTGTCCATAACGACGTTGTTCCTGCTGTGAATCAGATTGAAACCCATCCATTTTATCAACAAATCGAGACCCAGAAGTTCTTGGAGGAAAACAAGGTTCAAATTGAATCCTGGGGGCCGTTTGCGGAAGGCAGAAACAATATCTTCCAAAACGATTTGCTGCGCTCTCTCGCGGGCAAGTATCAGAAAACCGTTGCACAAATTATCCTGCGATGGTTGACCCAGCGCGGTGTCGTGGCAATTCCGAAATCAACGCGTCGAGAGCGAATGGAAGAGAATTTCAACGTGTTCGATGTTGAACTCAGCCCCGACGATACGGCAGCTATAGCGACGCTAGACCTGAAGCAGAGCAGCTTCTTTGACCAGCGTGACCCGGCTACGGTGAAGCAGTTGGGTCAAGCCAGACGCAACACATAAAAAGAAAGTCGAAGGGTAAATCCATGCCTAACATCCTGATTCTAGGCGCGAATGGGCAACTGGCGCGCCACACCATTCCATTTTTTCTGAGGCAGCCGGACGTTCACTTGA
Organism: uncultured Pleurocapsa sp.; assembly: GCA_964493565.1. Classification (GTDB taxonomy): domain Bacteria; phylum Chloroflexota; class Anaerolineae; order Aggregatilineales; family Phototrophicaceae; genus Flexifilum. The sequence continues at coordinate 6,119 of CAZBPB010000130.1, forward strand.
CGCTGTACCTGCGTCGGTCCAACCGGCTCAAAAACCCCGATCCCACCCGCGTCACTATTGTTGAAGGCGATGTGCTGGATGTTGAAACGCTGAAGTCTGCCATGCAGGGACAGGATGTCGTTTACGCCAATCTGTCTGGCGCAATGGAACAGCCGGCAAAAACCATTGTCAACGCCATGCACGCAGCAGGGCTGAAACGATTGATTTTCATCAGTTCGATGGGCATTTACGGCGAGGTGCCAGGGCAAAAATATAACAACATCCTTGATCCTTATCGGGATTCGGCTGCCGTCATCGAAGCCTCTGATTTGGACTACACCATTTTACGACCCGGCTGGTTCACCCACGATGATGAAATCAACTATCAGCTCACGCAAAAAGGCGAACCCTTCAAGGGACATGATGTATCCCTCAACAGTTTGTCGGACTTGATCATGAAACTGGCGCTTTCACCGACGATGGAAGTTCGGCGGAGTATCGGTGTCAGCCGGGCATCGTAAGCGTGTCTATTAATAGGAGTAGAAAATGCAGAAACGTAAACTTGGAAACAGTGGGTTAGAGGTCTCAGCTCTTGGATTTGGCTGCATGAACCTGACCTGGGCATACGGCCCTCCTGTGGACAGACCACACGCGATTTCGATGATTCGTTCTGCCTATGAGCAGGGCGTGACGTTCTTCGATACCGCTGAAATCTATGGTCCCTTCACAGATGAGGAGTTCGTCGGAGAAGCACTCGCCCCGTTCCGTGATCAGGTCATCATTGCGACGAAATTCGGCTTCGACATTGATCCTGCCACACGGCAAATTCATGGCTTGAACAGCCGCCCTGAACACATCAAGCAGGTCGCGGATGCGTCGCTCAAGCGCCTTCGGACGGATCGCATCGATCTGTTTTACCAGCACCGTATAGATCCCGGTGTGCCGATTGAAGATGTCGCGGGTGCCGTGAAAGACTTGATCCAGGCAGGCAAAGTCAAACACTTTGGGCTTTCGGAAGCGGGACCCCGAACAATTCGCCGTGCCCACGCCGTTCAACCCGTCACCGCAGTCCAGAATGAATATTCGCTGTGGACCCGTGATTCTGAGCCAGCCGTGCTCCCTACATGTGAAGAACTCGGTATCGGTTTTGTGCCCTGGAGTCCTCTGGGCATGGGCTTTCTCACAGGGACGATCACCCCTTCAACACAGTTTCATGCTGGCGACCTCCGTGCCACGTTCCCAAGATTCACGCCGGAGGCTCGTGCGGCTAACCGTCCTGTAGGGGATCTCCTGCAAGAGTGGGCGAAGCGCAAGAAGGCTACACCGGCTCAGATTGCGCTCGCCTGGCTGCTGGCGCAGAAACCATGGATCGTCCCCATTCCCGGCACAACGAAACTGGAGCATCTCAAGGAAAATCTCGGCGCTGTAAGCGTCGTCCTGCAACCCGATGACCTTCAGCAAATTGAAAGTGCTTACTCCAGAATCAAGGTGCAGGGCGCTCGTAATACTGAAGCTCTGCTGAGACACACTGATGACATGAACTGAGTTCGATGTCAAAGCCGCCCCATTCAAGCAGATTTGTCCTTAGGATTGTTAAAGAGGGATGCGCGTGAGGCGCTAATGCAGGAGGAATTACCATGTTTTCAAACAAAAACCAGAATAATGCTCAGGCTAACGACCCAATTGAACCCACCGAAGAACAGACAACCCCAGCTAGCGCGAGTAATCTGCCAGATGGCATGACCGATGCCGAGGTAGAAGCTGCTAAACAGGCAATTGAAGCAATCTCTAGGCGACAAACCAGAGCCATGATTGATGGTGATATTGCAACTATGCGCGAGCTTTCGATGCCCAACACAAACGCCACGCATATCACCGGCTATGCACAGCCGCGCGAAGAGTGGTATAGCCAGATCGAGTCAGGCTATTTTGACTATCATAGCGTCACACCGCATTCGACGGAAATCACATTTACCGACAGAAACACGGCGACTGTGGTTGGACGCAGTACCGTTGATGTCACAATCGGCGGCTCACGTGGCACCTGGAACTTAGAATCAACCGCTACCTGGCATCGTCAATCTGATGGTCGGTGGCTGAGTGGTAATTCTAAAGCGAACATGTATTAAAAACAGGGAGATAATTATGGCTAAAAAGATGTAATTGTAATTGTCGGCGGTGGCAATATTGGCGTGGCGATTGCCCGTCGGGTCGGCAGGCGAATCAAGCTCTGGTGTATCTACCCGGCAAGGTCGCGGCAGAGAAACAGGCAACTCCGGCTCAAATTGCACTCGCCTGGCTGCTAGCGCAGAAGCCCTGGATTGTCCCCATTCCCGGCACGACCAGGCTGCATCGTTTGGAGGAGAACATCGGCGCGGCGGCGATTGAATTGACGTCCGATGATCTGCGCGAGATTGAAAATGCTGCATCGAAGATCACCGTTCAGAGCGCTCGCCTTCCTGAAGCGGTGCTGAAAATGACGGGGCGTTGAGTTAGAAGCAAGCGAGGATATATGTCTGTGCCAACTATACACGACGGCCCTGAGCAAGAACATGAGGTTACATCGTTAGAGCTGTTCTTCGACCTCGTATTTGTGTTCGCCATGATACAGCTCTCACATCACCTGCTGTCTCATCTGTCGTGGCGCGGGGCGGGTGAAACACTGGTGATGCTCATAGCTATATTCCTGGTGTGGTTCCGCACCAGTTGGTCTGTCACCATGATCCCGGCCGATCAATCAAGGACTCTCTGGATGATGCTGGCGGTCATGCTGCTCGGCTTGTTCATGAACGCTTCAGTGACGGACGCATTCACCACCTCCGGGTGGGCATTTGTCATTCCGTATCTGCTGATTCAACTGGGACGAGCCATCTGGACATATTTCAATGCGCCCGATCCTGCCCACCGGGAGCATTACCTCCGGGTTCTGATCTGGCTGATCCCCACGACCCTCTTATGGATTGCAGGTGCCGCAGCAAACTCAGACATGCGTCTGCTGTGGTGGGGATTGGCTGCTGGAATTGATTTGATAGGTACATGGCTTGCACACCCTATTCCTGGGCGGGGCCTCCATTCTGAGAATCTCAGTTTCGACGCAAGCCATATGTTGGAACGATGCCGTCTGTTCCTGCTGATCGCTCTCGGTGAAACCATAATCGAGGCGGGTGTGGCTATTTCAGAGGCTCCAATGACGC
>CAZBPB010000131.1:0-9268 GCA_964493565.1 uncultured Pleurocapsa sp.
GCTTCCGCGAGGCCAAAAGCATCCTCGAAACCTTCCGCGCTTACGCGCCTACGCCGTTTGTGGTGGCAGCCAATAAGCAAGATCTCAAAGACGCCTGGACGATTGAAGATCTCAGAATTGCGCTGCGTATCGAAGATGGTGTTAAATTATTACCATGCGTCGCCAACGACAAGGAAAGCGTAAAGAACGTTCTCCTTGAACTCCTCTACTCGATCCTCGAGGAGATGGAAAAGACCAATTAGGCGGCGCCCGGAGCGCACCTCTTGGCAACTCTCGTCACTGAACAGGGTGTAATTCATTACGAAGCCTTCGGTCGTGGTCGTCCTGTCGTGCTGCTGCATGGCTGGATGAACTCTTGGGCCGTCTGGCGTGATTCGATTGAAGTTCTTGGTCGCGATTTCCGCCTGTATGCCATTGACTTCCTCGGATTTGGCGATTCTGGCGATCAGGCCAGCGAATTTTCAGTCAACAATTTCACCGCCATGGTCGGCAGCTTCATGGATCGCATGGGCATCGTCAAAGCGCCGCTGGTCGGGCATTCGATGGGCGGCACGGTTTCCCTGAACGTCGCCTTAGCCCAGCCCGAAAAAGTGGTCAAGGTGATCGTGGTCGGCTCGCCGATTGAAGGCAAATCGCTTAGCCCGCTGCTGAAATTGGCCGCCAATCGCCAGTGGATCGGGCTGGGGAAGAAAGCGCCGCCGATGTATGACGTGTTTCAGGCGGGCTTCCGTCCATTCTTACGCGGCTACAGCTATTTCCAGCTTGGCAAAATGCTGACCGAAGACGTCTCCAAGCTAGACCTTCAGCCGTTCATCGAAAGCATTACCACCCTGCGCGAAACCGATTTACGCGAACGGGTCGGCACGCTGCACATGCCGATCATGGGCGTGTATGGCAAAAAGGACGCCATCGTTGATCCCGGTCAGGCGAAAGTGCTGAAGCAGTACGCGCCAGAGTCGCAGATTGCGTGGTTTGAAAACAGCGGCCATTTTCCGATGATGGACGAGCCAGACCGTTTCCACGAAACCGTGCGCGAATTTTTGAACAGCGGGTAAAACCTTACCTCTGCCCGAAAGACGACCTCACCCCCTCCAATAACGAACCTCACCCCCTAGCCCCCTCTCCGCACACGGCTGAGGGGAGGACATGTTCTCAAATATAAGCGAGAACGCCGCATCACATTTGTTAGTAGGGGCAAGGCATGAGCGTGTTTCATCATTGTGCAATTGATGAAACCTCACCCCGCTGCACTACGTTTAGCTTCCCCTCTCCGTGCACGGAGAGGGGATTGAGGGGTGAGGTTATTGCCAGCGGTTTGTATATCGCGCCCTACAATAAACCGTGGGATATTCAGGCTTCTTTGAAAGGTGTCCTCTCCTCTCCGCACGCAGAGAGGGGAGGAAGCTAAACGAAAGGCAGCGGGGGGAGAGGTTTAATACCTCACTTTTTTACATCCCAAAAACCCCGATTTTGGCGCTAAACCCCGTTTTTCGAGAGAAGAATTTTGCAGCCATATTGTTGGCAGTTTGGATACCTATTCGCAGAACATATGTACTACTCTTAGATCATCTTTGGTGTTGAAAGGTTCATCCCATGTCCCGTAATCATTCATTCACATATCATCTTTTTCCCCTCGCCATGAAGGTTGTAGCGGCGCAGCACGCTGCGCCCATCAGGTCAGATGTGGGGTGTCTTCCTCCCCTCTCCGTGTACGGAGAGGGGCCGGGGGTGAGGTTCGTTGTAAACGGGGAGAGGGGTCATATCGGGGGTGGGGTTCGTTCTTCATCCCCCTCCCTAATGCCTTGGGGAGGGGCTAGGGGTGGGGACTCTTGGGGTAAATCTGCCCCATACCGTGTTATTATCCGTAAACATCTCAACCCGCAGCCTTGCAAAGAGACGCAGCCAATGACTATTACCATCCATGCAAAAGACAAAGCCTTCAAGGCTTTTGACGAACACCGCGCCGCCTTGCAGGTGCAGGGTGTTGAACACGAACTCGCCGTCCGCGAATCCTTCAAAGGCTTGCTCGAATCGCTGTCCCGCGCTGCCAGATGGACGCTTGTGGTCGAGCAGTCCTTCGCCCTCGGCGGCGGCAAATACGTCCGTCCCGATGGCACGCTCTATGACGATCTGCGCTGGCCGCGCGGCTACTGGGAAGCCAAAGATGCTGCCGATGATCTCGATCTCGAAATTGATCGCAAAATCGCCAGAGGCTACCCCATCAACAACATGATCTTTGCCGATACCCGCCGCGCTGTGTTGTACCAGAACAAAACCCGCGTTGGCGAGTTTAAGCTGGATGATTCCAATGATCTGGCGCGCCTTTTCACCCTTTTCCTCAACCACGAAGAGCCGGAAATTGCCGAATTTGAGAAGGCCGTTGAGCGTTTCAAGGAAGACACGCCCAGACTGGCAGAATCGCTCAAGGAAATTCTGGACGAAGCCCACCGCGCCAATAAACGCTTCCAGTCCGCCTACGATGCTTTCTACGAACTCGCGGCGCGTTCTTTGAATCCTAATATCAGCCGTGACGCGGTAGACGAAATGCTCATCCAGCATTTGCTCACCGAACGCCTCATGCGTACCGTCTTTCAGATGGGCGATTTTCGCGAGCGCAACCCCATCGCCGCCGAAGTCGAAAAGGTCATCCGCGCCCTCACCAGCGCCAGCTTCAGCCGCGACGAATTTCTGGCGCGTCTCGATTATTTCTATACCGCCATCGAAAATGCCGCCCGCGACCTGCCCGACTGGCGCGAAAAACAGGCTTTCATCAACACCATTTACGAGCGTTTCTTTCAGGGTTACGCCGTCAAGGTGGCCGATACGCATGGCATCGTTTACACCCCGCAGCCGATTGTGGACTTTATGAGCGCCGCCGTTGAAGAAGTGCTGCTCAACGAATTCGGCCAGCACCTGTGGGATGAAGACGTGTGCATCATCGATCCCGCCACCGGCACCGGCAATTTCATCGTCAACCTCATGCGCCGCATCGCCCGCGAAAATCCCGCGCATCTGCCCGATGCCTACGCAAAGCGTCTGTTCGCCAACGAGGTCATGCTGCTGCCCTATTACATCGCCAGCCTCAATATCGAGCATGAATACCGCGACCTGACCGGCCAGTATTCGCCCTTTGAAGGCCTCTGCTTTGTAGACACGCTTGGGCTGGCAGAGGGCTTGCAGATGCAGTTGGCCTTCATGTCGGAAGAAAATACCGAGCGCGTGCAGCGCCAGAAAGACGCGCCCATCACCGTGATCATCGGTAATCCGCCCTATAACGCCAATCAGCAGAATGAGAATGACAACAACAAGAATCGCAAATATGCCGTCGTCGATAAGCAGGTGCGAGATACCTATGCCCGCGATTCAGCAGCCAGCAACAAAAACGCCCTCTACGATCCCTACGTAAAGTTCTTCCGTTGGGCAACGGATCGCTTGGGGGATCGTGATGGCATCGTCTGTTACGTCAGTAATAATGGATTTTTTGATGGTATCGCCTTTGACGGCATGCGGCGTCATTTATACGAAGATTTCAACAGAATTTATCACCTAGATTTAGGTGGCAATATGCGAAAAAAAGGCGGGAATGACTCCGGTGTCGGAAATGTCTTTGATATTCGCGTGGGCGTCGGTATTACCGTTGCCGTTAAATCAGCGCAGTACAGGGATCATAGACTATTCTACAAACGTGTACCTGATTTCTGGCGTAAGGAAGAAAAACTCGGTTACCTAGCTGAGATGGTGCGCGAAGATGGCGTACAGAACGCCCTCAACACCGTTGATTGGCTCGAACTGACGCCTGACATCAAACATACATGGAACGTGCCCGAAAACGCCGACGAATTTGCCAGCTTTATGCCCATCGGTTCCAAAGATGCCAAACAGGGGATGGCAGGCGCAGCAGGTACGATTTTTGAGATCTACGGACGTGGCGTAGCGACCTCACGCGACGACATCGTTTACAACTTCAATCGCCCTGACTTGATTCGTACTGTGAAATCACAAGTTGAAGCCTATAACACTGAAGTAGATCGCTACAAACGTGCTGGCAAACCCAAAGATGTGGATAACTTTGTCCTTTATGACATCGTGAAATGGAGCGAGAGTCTAAAAAGCAATCTCGTTCGAGGAAACTATGCTGATTTCAAAGAGGGAAAAGTTCGATTCAGTTTATATCGTCCCTACTGCAAACAGTTCTTGTTTTTTGACCGGATGCTCAATGAACGAGTCTATGTTTTTCCGAGCTTCTTCCCATCATTTAAATCTGAACAAGAAAATACCACATTGATTGTTGGTGGCTATGGTCGAAAAGCATTCGCGGTTGTTGTTGCAAACTCAATTTCTGACCTAAATTTCTACGTTGATCCAGCTCAATGCTTCCCATTCTACGTCTACGACGAAGACGGCTCGAACCGCCGCGAAAACATCACCGATTGGGCGCTGGCACAGTTCCAATCCCATTACAACGATCCCACCATCACCAAATGGGACATCTTCTATTACGTCTATGCCATGCTCCATCATCCCGTTTACAGGTCGCGTTACGCCGCCAGTCTCAAACGCGAACTCCCCCGCATCCCCTTCGCCGCCTTCTCATCATCCTTCCCTCTCCCTGAGGATGTAGGGGCGCAGCACGCTGCGCCCTCCGGGTCGGGGGGTGGGGACATTCCTTCCCCCTTCCACCACCTCGCCCGCATCGGCAAATCCCTCGCCGATCTGCATGTCGGCTATGAATCCGCCAAACCCTATCCCCTGCAAGAAATCTGGAAAGCTGGCAAAGGCCTGGATACCCGCGTCACTAAAATGAAACTGTCCAAAGACCGCGCCGCCATCGAATACAACGCCGCCTTAACCCTCACCGGCATTCCCGCGCAGGCGTTTGAATACCGCCTGGGCAGCCGTTCGGCGCTGGATTGGATCATTGACCAGTATCAGTTCAAAACCGATGCCCGCACCGGCATCACCAGCGATCCCAACGCCTACAGCGACGATCCGCGCTATATCATCGAACTCATCAAGCGTGTGGTAACGGTGAGTATAGAGACGGTGGCGCTGGTGGGGCAGTTGCAGGGCGTGGAGTGGAGGTAAAAACACACGCCTCGTCTCGTTCCCCCTCTCCAACGCCTTGGAGAGGGGGTCAGGGGGTGAGGATTTAGTGGGGGTGAGGATTAATCAGTAAGAAGTGGAAAGTCCCCACCCCTCAGTCCCCTCCCCATGGCAATGAGGAGGGGAGGTAAAAACACACGCCTCGTCTCGTTCCCCCTCTCCAACGCCTTGGAGAGGGGGTCAGGGGGTGAGGATTTAGTGGAGGTGAGGTTTGTTTTACATCACCCAAACTCGCCGCTGATATAGCGTTCGGTTTCTTCAAACTGAGGATGCTCAAAGATTTGCGTGGTGGGCGCATATTCCACCAGCACGCCCCAGCGCTTGTCTTTGCCGTCTTTCAGCACTTCTTTGCGAATGCTGTAGAAGGCGGTCATATCAGCCACGCGCTGTGCCTGCTGCATGTTGTGGGTCACAATCACGATGGTGTATTTCTTGACCAGTTCGCGCATCAGTTCTTCAATGGCTTGCGTAGCAATGGGGTCAAGCGCCGAGCAGGGTTCGTCCATCAGGATGGTATCCGGCTCAATGGCAATCGTGCGGGCGATGCACAAACGCTGCTGCTGCCCGCCGGAAAGCGCCAGCCCGCTTTTCTTCAGGTCGTTCTTGACTTCATCCCACAGGAATGACCCCTTGAGGCTGCGCTCGACAAGCTCATCCAACTGCTTCTTGCCGCGCACGCCTAACAAGCGCGGGCCATAGGCCACGTTGTCGTAAATGCTCTTGGGGAACGGGTTTGCCTTCTGAAAGACCATGCCGATGCGGCGGCGTACTTCTACAGCATCAATATTCGAGGCATACAGATTTTCACCGTTGTAGATCACCTCGCCGGTCACGCGCGCGCCAGCGATCAGGTCATTCATGCGGTTGATCGAGCGTAAAACGGTGCTTTTGCCACACCCTGATGGGCCGATGAACGCGGTGATTTTCTGGCGCTGAATGTTGAGGCTCACGTCTTTCACGGCCAGTTTATCGCCGTAATAGACGTTGACGTTATGTAATTCGATGGCATAAGCGCCAGTGGTTTGCGGAGCAGCTTTAACAGCGCTCATGCGGTAAGACTCCTTCGCGCGCGCTGGCGCAGAATGATAGCCGTAGCGTTCAAGATGAGTAACAGGATCAGCAGCACGATGATTCCGGCGGCGGCAGCAGCGCGGTATTCATCCTGCGGGCGGCTCGTCCAGTTGTAAATCAGGATCGGCAGTACCGTAAATTTGGACTGCAAGCCGGTCGGGTCAAACAGGATAAAGGTGGACGCGCCGATGATGATTAAGGGCGCGGTTTCGCCAATTGCGCGGGACATGCCCAGAATAGTGCCGGTCAGAATGCCGGGCAGCGCCGAAGGCAGCACCACTTTGTAGATGGTTTGCCAGCGGGTTGCGCCCATACCGAAGCTGGCTTCACGCAGCGATGAGGGGACGGCGCGGATGGCTTCCTGCGCGTTGATGATGATGACCGGCAAAATCAGCAGCGCCATGGTCAGCGCCGCGCTGATAATCGTGCGTCCGCCGGTGACAGACGAAAGCGCGCGCACGAAAATGGCTAAGCCCAGCAAGCCGTAGATGATCGAAGGCACGCCGGCAAGATTGCGGATGTTGGTTTCGATCAGGCGGTTGATCTTAGCGGTGCGTGAATTTTGCGAGCCGGTTGTATATTCTTCGAGGTAGATAGCCGCCCCCACGCCGATGGGAAAGGCGATGAAGATGGTGGCAATGACCACATACAGCGTTCCCAGAATGGCGGTGCGCGCCCCGGCGGCTGCCGGGTTGGAGGACATGGGCGAGGTTAGAAAATCAATGTTGATCCACGATTTGAAGAATAGGGTTGCGCCCTGCGCGGCGTAATTTTCCTGAAATTCGGCTTCAATCTGATCGCGTTCAAAGATGGATTCGGTCAGCGACCACGTATGCAAAATTACTGGCTCAATCACCTGCTCTTCAACGATGGCGATCAACTGCGGCTGACCCATGTTATCGAGCAGCAGTTCGGCCTGCTGTTCTACCGAAAGCTCGCGAATAGTCAGGTCGGATGTGCCAGCCGGTAACACTGCATCGGGCAGCAGCTCGCTCAATGGCAGCGTGGTAAATGCCGCTGGATCGCCGGAATACAGGTAATCGCGGACATACACTGGCAAACGGTTGGCGCGGTTTCCGACCAGTATCGCCACCAGTTCTTCTTCAGACAGGGTGTTGAGATCGCCATTTACTGCCAGCGTCGCCGGGTTTATGGCGTAGTCTTCAACCACATAACCTAATGCCGAGTTCAGAATGTTGAAGAACAGGGCAATCAGCGCGAGGAAGGCTGCCGCCAGCGCCAGTTGGAAGAAGCGCCGCCACAGGCGACCGCGAAAGTGCCGCGCGCGTAAATTGCGTTTGAAGGCATTTTCGTCGCGTAAATATTCCTGAACTTCGTTTGAAGCAGCATTGACCGCCATTACTGGTAAACCTCACGGAAACGACGCGTAACCCACTGGCTGATGAAGTTCAGGCCGAGCGTAAACACGAACAGCGCCAGCCCTAACGCGAACAAACTTTGATAGTCAATGGAGGCATAGCTCAAATCGCCGCCGCTGATGCGGGCGATATGCCCGGTGATGGTTTCGCCGGAAACCAACGGATTTGCGGTGAGCATGGCAACCGGGCCAGCGCCTGCTGCCAGCGCCACGATCATGGTTTCACCCACAGCGCGGGCGATGCCGACGATGAATGAGGCGATTAAACCCGAAAGCGCGGCTGGAACCACGACTTTCGAAATCGTTTCAAATTTAGTAGCGCCCAGCCCGTAAGAGGCTTCGCGCAGTGAATTGGGCACCGCGCGCAGGGCATCTTCGCTCATGGAAGCGATGGTTGGCAGGATCATCACGCCCATGACCAGACCTGCTGAAAGCATGTTGTAAATCGAGACGTTGTTCTCACCGAGGATGATCCGCAGCACCGGAGTCATGAAGGTGAGCGCGAAGAAACCATAGGTGACGGTGGGAATACCGGCGAGGATTTCCAGAACTGGCTTCAGGCGGTCACGGGTGCTGCTTTTTGCATACTCGCTCAGGTAAACTGCGCCGCCGATGCCTAGCGGTAAGGCGACAACCATCGCCCAGAAACTGGTGACAATAGTGGCGTTCAACAACGGAAGGATGCCAAATTCACCGGCAACGGGCTGCCAGCGTGTGCCGAAAAGGAATTCTGGCAGCGTTACCAGCCCGCTGGTGAAGAAAGCCAGCGATTCGCTGAGCAGTACAACGACCAGCGCGATGGTAGTGAAGATGGAAAGGATGCCGCAAAAGAACAGCAGCCCGCGAATGATGCCATCTATCGGACGGGGGCGCTTTTGAAGGCTGCTGCGGCGAGGTTCGGGTGCGCGCGTAGTTGTACTAATGGGCTGTGCAACAGATTGTTCCTGACCAGCTCCAAGCGTGGCTGTCATAAAGGTTGGTTCTTTCTGTGGGGGGCTTTCTTGCGTAACCATGGTCATTACTGATACCAGCGATTAGACAGCACATGAGGAAAGACCGGTGCCGGTCTTTCCTCATTCTGAAGTTTCCGGGAAAAACGATTACTGACCCAGTGCACTCAGCAGATTTTCCTTAGCCAGATTCAACGCGTCCACGCTGGCGGGGAAGTAACCCACTTCAACGATCACGTCGTTCACGTTGGTCAGATAGAAGCTGATGAAATCTGCGACCTGCGGCTTTTCAGTGATGACCGAAGCGGCGCTGTAGATGAACAGCGGGCGGGACAGCGGGTAGCTGCCATCTTCGGCGGTCACTTCGTCCGGAACAATCACGCCGTCGCCAGCGTCAATGCGCAGTTTCAGTTGGTCTGCATTTTCTACGAAGTAGGCAAAGCCGAAGTAGCCGATGGCATACGGGCTGCCTTCAATACCCTGCACCAGCACGTTGTCATCTTCGCTCAGTTGGATGCCGGGGGCGTTCAATACGGCTTCCGCGCCGGCGGCAACGTCGTCGTCAGCATCCGGGAACAGGGGGGCGGCGGCTTCTTCGACGAAATAGTCAAAGGTACCGCTGTCGCTGCCGGGGCTGAACAGTTGAATGGTTTCTGCCGGGTAGCTGGCGTCAACCTGATCCCAGGTGGAAATTTGACCGGTGAAAATTTGGCCGAGTTGTTCAATCGTCAGGCTTTCAAGGAAGTCATTTTCGGCGCTCACCACA
>CAZBPB010000132.1:0-2211 GCA_964493565.1 uncultured Pleurocapsa sp.
GGCGGAACTGCACACCTGCCAGCACTGCTGCTTCCTGACCATTACAAGGGAATGTTACCGTCAAAGCACCGGTGTTGTTAGGATTTTCAAGTTCCTGCAAAGTGAGGCGGTAACTGCCTGCGGTGTCTTCCAATGCGCCTGCTACCAGCCGCAGCGTCCCATCCACGGGAGCAGTAAATTCGATGATTGCCAGATTGGGAAGGCTGGTGATGCCTTCTCCGGGCTGGTCTGAACGGACGAAAATATCACCGCTGGCATCCATCACCCCTAAACGCGGTATCAGGCCGCCTTCAGTCAGCATTTGTGCGCGCAGCACCTGCCCGGCAAAAGCATAAAACTCCCACCATGCAAACGCTTCTTCGGCTGTAAGGCTGTCGGTCACGGTGCTGCCGATCTGGATCACACCGGGAGGGATCGGTGTTCCCTGCGCGCTAGCAACCCCGGAAATCGTGAAAATGAAGGCGAAGGCTAGAACGCCAAACAGCTTCGGCATCAGGTGTTAGTCGCCACTCTCTGCCGCGTTCTGTTCCAGACCCTGCGCCAGTAAATCGGCGATATGCATGACCCGGCGCGGGCTATCAGCGCGGCTGAGGCCGCCGTTCATCTGCGTCAGGCAGCTGGCATCTCCGGTAATAATCGCATCGGCATCAGTGGAATTGATGTTACGCAGTTTATCGTCTAGCATGGCGCTGCTGATCTCCGGCAATTTGATCGAAAACGTGCCGCCGAAGCCGCAGCACTGATCTGCACCCGGCAAATCGGTCACGGTTACACCTTCAATGCTGGATGCTAACGACTGTGCCTGTGTGCTCAATCCCATCAAGCGATAGCCATGACAGGCATGATGAAAGGCTACTCTGGTGGGTGGCATGCTCAGGCCAAGATCGGTCACGCCCAACCCATCCACCAGATATTCGGTAAATTCCCACGTAATTTCGGATGCCCACAGCGCCCGGTCACGCCATTCCGGATCCTCTTTGAACAGTTCCGGGTAGTAATGGCGTACCATTGAGGCACAACTACCCGATGGGCAAACGATCACCTGCGCGCCATCGAACGCTTTGAGAAATTGCTTTGCCACCTGCCGCGCATCGTCATGAAAGCCGCTGTTGAAGGCGGGCTGCCCGCAGCAGGTCTGATTTAACGGGAAGCGAACCTCTACCCCCAGATGCTCCAGAATTTTGACTACTGAAACCCCGGTTTGCGGGTAAATCATATCCAGAATGCAGGTTACGAACAGCGAAACCGGCTTATAGCGCGGCGACGGACGCAGGTCTACAGACGACATCACAGATCCTAAACGTGCTTATACAAGAGTATGTACTTCTACAAGATAATCTCGCCGATTATAACGCGAACGCTTAGACCTTACTGCGAACCATCTCTTGATCTGCGGTCAGCGTCCCCTATGATTCATAGGCGCAGTTTGAAGGGAGTATATGGCATATCAACGGTGAGCAGCTACATTAAAAGCTAACTGAATATAATTATCGCCAAACGTGCTCACATCCTCTTGCAAGCTTCCGATCTCCGCCTGTATGGGAGAAGGTCGGAATGTGGTTCCGGGGTTGAGGGGTGAAGATAGAACGAAGTTTTAGCTACGCGGCGTTCAACCTTGCTGCCGGCGTGCGGGCATGAACTGGCTGATGGGCAAGAGGAATAATCATGATTGACTACACAATTCGCCTTGCGCGACCCGATGAGACAGGCATCATTGTGCATCACCGCAGCGCCATGTTTCTTGATATGGGCGTTGACCCTATGCTGGTTCAAGAGTCTGAGCCACAGGTTTACGAATGGGTAAAATCACGCACTGAATCTGGCATTTATACCGGTTTCTTTGCAGTCGCCACCGATGACACGCCTATCGCCGGGGCAGGGCTTTCGTGGCTGGACTGGATACCGGGGCCGGGAGTGCCACAGGTGACTCGGGGTTATATTCTGAACGTATATACCGAGCCAGAACACCGGCACCGGGGATTAGCCAGTTTGCTGGTACAGCGCTGTGTGGAATTTTGCCGTGAAAGTGGGGTTAGCACAGTATCGCTGCATGCCAGCGATATGGGGAGACCCGTCTACGAAAAATTGGGCTTTGCGACCACCAATGAAATGCGGATTCGCCTAAAATTGTAGGTGAACTCACGGAGGATAAATGACTGATTACGCCATTCGCGCGACGACAGCCGATGACTTTGAGCTGATCGTCGCGCA
>CAZBPB010000132.1:2265-4102 GCA_964493565.1 uncultured Pleurocapsa sp.
CGATTTTCATCGCCAACGGATTAACTAGCGACGAAGAAACAGAGATCGCGATGAGTCATTTTCGTGAATGGCTGCTGGAACACATGACCAACGAGACGTATACCGGTTGGTTCGCGCTGAATGAGGCTAACGAGGTGGTCGCAGGGGCGGGAGTGTGGTTTGTAGATTGGCCGCCAACGTCGGCATCGCCGCAGCGCGGGCGCGGCTACGTGACCAATGTGTTTACCGCGCCTGAGTACCGCAAGCAGGGATTAGCGGCATGGTTGGTCAGCCAGTGTATTGAGGAGTGCCGGGTGCGGGGTTATGATTTTGTGATGCTGCACACCAGCGTTCAAGGAAGGCCACTTTACGAAGAACTTGGCTTCAAACCCGCGACCAGCGAAATGCGGTTGGTGCTGGCAAAAACCGATAAATCTTAGAAGCCATTTGAAAAACGCTTTTGGACAGTATCACTCGAACCTCACCCATGACGCGGGAGAGTGCAGTTAAACAAAGCACAGCAGGTGAGGATTGTAAGTAAGTTTTTCTACCCGCGAATTAGAATTTCCAAGCGGATTCTTAGATTTGAATACCGCCGGAGGTTGCTAGATACCTCAGGTCACAACCCCTAATTCAGCCAGATCAAAGGCCGCAATCTTGTGAGGGTAATCATCTTCACAGGCCATATCCGCCATGTAGAGCACAGCATCCTGCGAATCTAGCAGCACTACTACCCTGTGTTTTTCGGCTACGACCACCTGCCGCACGCGCAGTTTGCCATGCTCGGCTGCAACAACCTTCAAAGCTGCCAGACGCACAGCAGCGGGTTCAGCTTCTAAGGCAGCGTCGGTGTAGTGTTCTTTGATGTACGCGCGCAGGCGATCAAATTTGCCGCCGTTGAAGAACGTGAGTATGGCGATTAAACGCAGCCCCGCCTGACTGGATACGAGCAGTTGTTGGTCAGTCATGGTGTCATCACGGGCTTAACGGACTGCGATTCAAATCTTCGGTGATTCGCAGTGTGCCGGTGATTGCCCCACCCGGAGCGAAACTGCCAAGCCAGATGTTGTAAACGCCCGCCGGGGCGCCAGCAATATCCACTGTAGGGCTTTGCGTGCTGAATGAATCATCATTGCAATGTATGACACCGCTTGGATCGAGCACAATCAGCGTCGCATCAGCATCGCCGGTGAAGAACATGCGCAGGGTGTTGAAACTTCCTGACCAGATCAGGCGGTAATCTGGTTGGACGGAGACAAAACCAACACATTCACCGCCTAAAGCCGAAGCATCCACATCGCCACCGGCAATCGCCTGAAGTGTGTGCGGCACAAATGCAGAAACCAGCGCCGTTTCACCGTAATTCGTCGCGGCGTAAGGATCGAGTACGGCGGTAGCAAACGCCTGCCCGCCTGCTGGCGTGGGCTGCGCATTATTAAAGACGGGCGGCGTGGTCGGCAAAACCACAACCATCGGATCGCGCGTGGGAGTCGGAAAAGCATCCGGCGCGAAAGCAGATAAGCCTGTTAGATTCGAAGATTGCAGGGGATCATTCACGTTCGCCTGCCCACGTGTAAGGTACAGCGTACCACGCGCAGGCGTAGAACCATCATACGTACCCACCCACACGCTGGCAAGTCCGGTAGCAGCATTACCCACAATGTCCACCTGCGGGTTCAAATTCTGCTGTACATCATCGCCACAGTACCATTGACCATCCGGCATTCTCACCACCAGCACCGGGTCTAGCTGCGGGTCTTCCGCGATAAAAAATGCGCGCAAATACGGAAACGCCAGCGGCAAGGTCACGCTAATGGTCGGCGTGGCGCTGATGAAACCCTCACATAGCAATCCACGT
>CAZBPB010000132.1:4112-5822 GCA_964493565.1 uncultured Pleurocapsa sp.
GGGTTCAACGCCGCCAGATCAAGCGTGCCAGCGGGCGCGGCAGTTTCATCCACAGGTATCGCCATCGGGTCTACTGCCGCGACATCGAAAATGACGGCCCTACCCACTGCATCCGGGCTGGGGCCGTTCACTATCGAAAGCGCCTGCGTTGCTGCCTGAACCAGCGTTTCCGGCGTGGATGTCAATTCAGTGATGTAAAGCAGCCCCGGCGCGGCTGATCCCGGAATGGACTCGTTGGCAACCCAGATCGCATAATCACCGGGTATCGGGCTGATAAACTCGACTGATGGGCGGGTAAAGCCGGGGGCAAAACTGCGGTTACAGATAAAGCGCCCATCCGGCGCGCGTACCACCAACGAAGCATCCGGTTCTATGTTACCAACTGACGCGGGGATGAAATGGATACGCAAGCGCGTAGACTGTCCCGACCAATGAACGACAAAATCAGGGGCACTCTCTACAAAACCACCACAGGCGCTAAATTCTGGCGGTTCCCCATCCAGCGCTGGTACTGGCAAAAAGCCGCCGCCAATTACCAGCGTCCAGAATGGATCGGGCAGAAAGCCGGTTGCCAGCGCGGTATCACCATGCACAGGCGCGAGCGCAGGATCAAGAAATGTTCCCGGTGAGCGCGTCGGCGTGAGGGCGATAATCGGATCGAGCGTGGGCATCATGGTTTCAACAGGTGCGAGCAAGCCGGTTGATCCGGGAATTACGCTGTCACGACTTGTAAAATACAGGCTTCCAAACATCGGCATGTTCGGCGTAAACGCCCCTACCCATACTGCATAATCCCCTGCCGGGGCGCTGGCAACGTCTACTAATGGGTTCAGCAGTCCAAAGGCGTTGTTATTACACAGGAAGCGTCCGTCAGGGGTGCGCACGATCAGCGTGGCATCGGCAGTAATTGTGTCTGCGATGAAAATGAAACGCAGCAGCGATTGAGGGCCGCTCATCAACAAGCGATAATCGGGCGTGGTGGTGATGAAACCTACGCAGTCTGCCCCCAACTGGCGGGTATTGGCATCCACATCGCCACCGCCAGTGATCACGACAGGCACGCGGTAGGGATCAGGCAGAAAACCGGGGGTTAAGGTGATCGATCCGGCTTCGGCAGGGGCATCAGGGTTCAAAGGTTCCTGGGCGGCAGCAGGTACTGCACATAGGGCGACGATGAGTACTACAATGGGCAGCAGCCGGATGCGCATAAAACAGCCTCGAATAATCTGCGGGGTATGCTTCAAAGGTATTGCCAAACTGCATCTGGATAATAATTCGCGTGGGCGTAAATGCAAAACAACGCTATCCCGCCTATTTGATCTGGCAGTTCAAGCCGGCATGGTTGAACGGTAGAATATGCATTCCGGTTTTGAATAGCAAACGCAGGTGCCTGCCTTGCCCCTACTATCCATTCGCTTTGACTACATCCCCTATCCGCTGTGGCGGCGGCAGGGGCTAACAGCCTTAAAACCGCTGCTGCCCGGTCGCGCTGCGGCTCAGGCAGACGGGCTGCATGGCGGAAGCGCGCCGGAAACCCCGTCACAAATTGCTCATTACCTGATGATCAACCAGATACTGCCGCCGGGAATGAACGTGTATGACACCCGTGACGCGATTGCATCGTTGAATATTCCCGTTCACCAGACCGATCTTTCATGCCAGCCGATGGCTGCCCCCGATTTGCCGGTTCGCCTATCCGCGCAGTGGGAG
>CAZBPB010000132.1:5832-8865 GCA_964493565.1 uncultured Pleurocapsa sp.
GCCGATGGAGGCGGTGATCACCGCGTTTCCGGTGCTGTACCCGCCATTATGGGAAAGCCACGCGCAAATTATTGAAGCGGCGAGCGAAGTTGCCCGTGTAGACGTACTGATTCCTGACCTGACATGGGCAAGCGCAGTCTGGTTATATCTGGAAACCCGCGCCTTTGGCAAAATGGAAAATGTGCGCCTGATGGTGCTGCCCACTGACGACATCTGGGTGCGCGATTACGGCCCGTTTACAGGTTATGCCGCTGATGGGGGACGCGTGATGCTAGGCGCAAATTACGATCCTCTTCCTACCTACCCGCAGGCCAATGACGATGCCTTCGCTTCGCGCTACGCAGCTAGCGGCGATACACCCTTTCGCTCGATTGACCTGCATACCGAGGGTGGCAATTTCTGGAGCGACGACACGGGAACGCTGATTGCCAGCGAAGGCATTTACACCCGCAACCCGCGTCTCAGCCGTTCTGAAATTGAACGGCGCTTGCATGCCGCCTTCAGCTTTGAAAAACTGATCGTCACGCCTTCGCTGTGGCGCGAAGAAACCGGGCATGTTGATTTGCTGGTCAAGCTGGCAGACGCGCAAACTGTGCTTATCACCCACCCATCGTTGGACTTCAACAAATCACAGTTGGGCAAAACCCACGCCATTTTTGAGCGTGAAACTAATGCTAACGGCGATCCGTACCAGATTTACACGCTGCCAGCCCTGCCTCCGTATCTGAACTGGGGCATCTACCCGATCTGGCGCAGCTATACAAACAGCCTGACAGTGAACGGGCGGGTGCTGGTGCCAGTCTTCATGATCGGTGCCGACGAACGCGCGATGGCTATTTACAAAATGGCGATGCCCGATCATGAAATCATCCCGATCCGCTGCGACACTGCCGCTAACGGTGGCGGCGCGGTGCATTGTTTAACCAGGGGAATCCCCGCGTGATCCGCAGCTTGAAACAGCACCGCGCATTCCTGCTGCTGCTGACGCTTTTCGTTATTGGCGCGTTGTGGCAGCAGCGCCAGCTCCCGGTGCTGGAAGGCAGCGATGAAGTGCTGCATTTCAACTACACGATGCTGCTGTACGCTGAAAACCAGCTTCCTGACCGCGCCACCCGCAACACAAACGCCACCCAGCAGGCCAGCGGTCAGCCGCCGCTTTCGTACTGGGCTGGCAGCCTGCTCTTACGCATCTTGAGCCAACCGGTCGTGGATGGTGACACCCTGCTGCACTACACCGGAGAAGTGATCCGCAATCGCTGGTATTCTCCACACGAGGAATGGAATCGCGAAGACAACCGCATCAATTTTTACCATGGGGTAGACGAGTCGCTTTTCGGCATGCCGGATGCAGTCAGCGCCAGCCATGTACTGCGCCTACTGGCAGCGGTATGGGGGGCGCTAGCAGTCATCGGCGCGTATGGCGCGGCGCGAGAGGTGTTCCGCCGTCCATGCTGGGCGCTGACCGCTACCGCTATCTTCGCGTTCATGCCAACCATGCTGCACATCAGCAGCTATATCACCAACGACACTGCCGCCACCGCCTTCGCCACGCTGGCAATATGGCAAACACTCCGGCTCGTGCGACTCGGTGCTTCGCCTGTTCGCCTGCTGCTAGTGAGCGCGCTGCTGGCACTGGCGGCGCTCTCTAAAGTTAGCGCCTTGCTGATCGCGCCGGGGATCGCGCTGGCACTCCTGATCGTATGGCGCAAACAGCGCGCATCGCTTCTACATATCGGGCGCGATGCCATCGTGTTTGCAATTCCGCTGGCGATCATCTTCCTGCCGTGGATGATTTACGGCACTATGACCTATGGCGATCCGTTCGGCTTCAATACCCATCGCCACCCGGTTGAGGGGTTCTATTTCGAACAACCGCGCTCGCTGGTCGAACTTCTGCCACTGATGCCGCACCTGTATCTCTCTTACTGGGGCTGGTCGTTCTTCAATCTGGTACACCCGCTGACCTACGCCATCTTTGGTATCATCCTCACGCTCTCAATTGCTGGTTATGTGCTTGGCAAAAAAGTGACGCGCTGGACGAGCCTGCGTCAGCAGCAGGCGTTTGTGCTGCTGGTCATGTTCGGAGTAGTGTTCGCGGGCATGATTCGCTGGATGCAACAGCTCAGTTTTACCGGCGGACGGCTGATGTATCCGGCACATATCGCGGTGGCGCTGGCGCTGACCGGCGGATTGTATTTGCTGGCGCGGCGCTTCCGCCGCCTCGATTTTCCTCTGCGGGCATTCTCAACCACAATTATCGCTACAGCGGGGTTGATCTTCGTTCCAATCGCCTTGCAAAGCGGTTACGGGCTGCCCCCGTTTCTGGAGCGCGCTCAGCTTCCCGCGCTAAGCGGCGGGCCGGTAGATTTTGGCGGCGCGATCCGGCTGCTGGGCATTCACCAGCCCAACCAGCGCATCACCGACGAACGTTATGAACTGACCGCCTGCTGGGAAGTGCTGCAAGCAACAGACCGTCCAGCCGCATACTCGATCAAGCTGATTCATGATGGCGTGATTGCCGCTGACCGCACCACCATTTTCGGGTTAGGCCATTACAACAGCCCGTTATGGGAAGTCGGAAGAATTTTCTGCGACGATCTGAGTATGCCGATGGACGACCCCGATTTGCGCGAAGAGCCGCCGCTTGAGCCTGCTGCCGTGTATGACATTATTGCCGTAGTGCTGGATGCTGAAACGCTGGCGGTAGACTGGCAGGCCGCCGCGCCGGATGGCACAGTGATTGAATCGCCCATTGTCGGGCAAGCGATTAGTCCGGCAGGCCAGATGACAACAGGGATGGTGCTTACCCCAACGGGTATTGTATTCCCGGATTTCGCGCAGCTTAAAGGTTACGGTGTTGAAGGAACGTTCGCGCCGGAAGAAATGGTCAGGATCACTTTCGTATGGAATGTAGCCGGCGAAACACCCGATAGCTGGTCACAGTTCATCCACCTGTACGACGACAATGGCTTCGTAGATGTGCTTGCAGACGGCATACCACGCGGCGGCGACTACCCGACATGGGCATGGTCA
>CAZBPB010000132.1:8992-9265 GCA_964493565.1 uncultured Pleurocapsa sp.
CAATTCGGCGGAAGCGCTGCGGTTTAGCATAGAGAATTAGCGGACGACATAGTATGCCGTCCCTACGCCCTCCCCACCAAAGGTTTCCCTTCACGCGCGGCGGCAACAATATCCAGTAACAACTGTGCGCGCTCAGCAATTTTGCTTAAAGACCATGTGCCGTCGCCAGTCAGCCAATTCGCCATGCCGCAGGCCACCGCGCCAGCACGGATAAAATCACCCACATTTTGATCGCTCATGCCGCCATTGCAGCAAAACGAAATCTGATCCAGC
>CAZBPB010000133.1:0-533 GCA_964493565.1 uncultured Pleurocapsa sp.
CCGGATTCAGCTTCAAAATGTCGCCATAGACGATCTCGATGTTCGGATACAGTTTCAGTCGATTCTCAAGAATCGGCTTCAAACTCGCATCTAGCTCTACTGCCACCACCCGCCGCGCGCGTTTCGCCAGCGCTTCGGTCAATGCACCCACGCCCGGCCCGATCTCCAGCACCGCATCATCAGCCGACTGCGCGCCAATCGAGGCGATCTTCTCGACAGCATTCGGATCGTGCAGAAAATTCTGCCCTAAGGCTTTCTTCGGGGATAAGCCATATTCAGCCAGCGTTTCGCGGGGATTAGTCATTGCCAGTCCTTGACTACCTTCAAAAGGAGCAGGCTTTTCTCAGGATCGCAGCTTGAAAAATTGTAGAGACGCGCTTTAGCGCGTCTGCCATTAGCCCGGTAAGTTGGCTGGTGTGTATCCCCTCTCCCTGAGGGAGAGGGGCAGGGGTGAGGGCAGTATCTTTCTACCACGAATAACGCATCCGATATTCCACTACCGCAATATCCTGCGGCGGCACGGTCATTGTATA
>CAZBPB010000133.1:543-6892 GCA_964493565.1 uncultured Pleurocapsa sp.
CAGTGTGCTCGCATCTAGTTTCTCGTAAGGCTGGCTGCTCTGCATCACCTT
This sequence comes from uncultured Pleurocapsa sp., assembly GCA_964493565.1. Lineage (GTDB taxonomy): Bacteria > Chloroflexota > Anaerolineae > Aggregatilineales > Phototrophicaceae > Flexifilum. The sequence continues at coordinate 595 of CAZBPB010000133.1, forward strand.
CCACTCGTTGAAGCGGTACAGTTTTTGCACCACCCGCACTTCAACCGTTTCGGCATCTTTGCGATTGGTGATCTTCAGCTTCCACGCTTCTTCAACCGTGTTTTTGCTCACTACACGGTAATCTGTCTGCGTGCGTTCGCCCACAAGATCAAACGGGCTGCCCAGTTTCAAACGAACGGTTTCACCTTTAGGTGTGTGCGTGATTCTGTCCTCACCGATCAGCAGCGCCGCCTCATCTGTGTCACGCTGATACACCCGCACGCGCCCTTCGGGCAAATCAGCATCTAAACCATCATTACGCCCGGTAGAAAATTCCAGATACTGCGAAATTTGCAATGGTTCGCCTGTAACGTAGGCCGGGGTTTCCTTCGGCGGGTTGAAGTAGCGACTGCCTTCAGCCGTATAGATTAGCCTGCCTTTTACCCCTGCGCCGCGCACGAACTCAACCTGCTTTTGTTCGTTATCGGCCACCGTCACCGGGCGTTTGATTTCGTAAAGCTGGTATTCGAAAAATTCGCGCTGCTCAACTGCTTGTGCGGGCGCGGCAGCTCTGAGCATCTTGGGTGATGCATCGAACGAGACCATATCTGGCTCAATCCGGTGTACGTCCCCCGCCACCAGCTTCACCTGCGCCTGCTCGTAAGCCGCGCCGCTGTGGTTATCCAGCGTTACCCAACCATTCAGATCAATGGCATCTTTTTCGCCGGAAAGCAGTACCACGTAATCGGCTGTCCAGTTCAATCCACCCGTCAGATAGGTCAATTCCAGTTCTTGATCACCGCCCGCTTCGCTATCTATCAGCCAGCGCAGCGTTGGCCGTGTGATCAATCCGCCCGGCAAATCAGGAAAACGTAGATCGCGCACCTTGTCCCGCGCAATCACCACGATTTGCCCGCTATCAGCGCGCAAAATAACTTCATCGCGTCCGCTGAGCAGAATACCGCTGTACAACGTCCCATCTTCGGCGATCACCTCAATTTGTTGATCAATGTAGCGCCGCAGCAGCGCGTACAGGTTGACCAGATCGTAAGCGTAATTCTGCTCAATTACGCCTGTGCCAGCCGGATCGGTACGCGAGAGAAATTGTACGGACGTAGCATCTATCTGTTCTGCCACATCCGTAAAGCTGAGGTGGTTTGCGCCTTTTTCTAGCGTAAACCTACGCCGATCCTGTACCAGTGATGTGCCTTCGTTGTAAATCGTGATTGCGGTATGACGGCGCTCGCCGCCGGTCACTTCGTGCATTATCTCAATACCTTATCTCAAGACCCTTAATGGTATCCATTTATACGCACTCATGTCAGAAAAGGGCGTGGGAGACCGCGCCCTTTATTAAACCAATCACAATTGTTTTACCCCCCTTTATGATGGGGGCAGGTGCAAGGGCTTACTGCCACGTATATCTTACGGTATAGGTGATCACTGTTTCGCCCTGCGGTGGCACTTCCACCCGAAATTCAATCGTATTTGAGTCAAGCTGCGTGTATTCGTGAGATGCATCCAGAATTTCCCAGTTTGTCCAGCGGAATAAATGCTCCGGCACGCGAATTTCTACCGCCTGATCATCTTTCTGATTGCGTAAACGGATTTCATATGTTTCCTCGATCACGTTCTGCGCAATCTGCCGGAAGCTGGTTTGAGTACGCTCACCAACCAGATCGAAGGCGTTGCCAAGGAATAACTGGATTTCTTCGCCCTGCGGCGTGTGTTCAATCGTGTTTTCCCCGATCAGCAGTGCCGTGCCATCCACATCTTCCTGATACACGCGCACGCGCCCTGCTGGCAAATCTGCGCCTAAGCCATTTTCCTCATCGGTGGTGAATTCAAGCCAGCTTTGCACGTCAGTGATGCCATTCTGTCCGTAATACTGATCCGATATCAGATAGCCGTAATAAATCGGGCTGGAGTCATACACGTAGAACGTACTTGCCGGTACGTCGCCACCGCTTACGAATTCCACCTGCTTGGTTTCGTTGTCAGCAACCGTCACTGGACGTTCGATCTCATACAACTGGTATTCGAAAAATTCTCGCTGTGAAACTTGCGGCGTAGCAGACGGCATAGCCGCCACTCCCTCCATCATCATGTCGCCGCGTACCATCTGCTCGTATTCTGGCAACCGGTTCACGTCGCCCGCCACCAGCTTAACGATGGCATCTTCAAAACTTGCGCCGCTGGTATTGTTCAGCGTGATCCAGCCGTTTAGATCTAGCGAGGCGCTGTCCTGTGCCAGCAGCAGCACATAATCTGCAGACCAATTCATCCCGCTGGTCAGGTAGGTGAGTTCCAGTTCCTGATCGCCTTCCGCCGCGCTTTCAAGCAGCCAGCGCAGGGTAGGCCGGGTGATCAATCCGCCCGGCAGTTCGGGAAAACGTAAATCGCGCACATTCGTCACCCCGATCACCAGCACCTGACCGTCCTCGCTCTGTAGGATGATCTCGCCGTTCCGCCCGCTTAACAGGGTTCCGGTGAAGGTTTCGCCATCCATCGTCACCACTTGTATTTCCTGATCAATGTAGCGGTTTATCAGTGCCGAGCTGTCTACCAGATCATAAACGTAATTCTGTTCCAGCACCCGTGTGCCAACCGGATCGGTCAGCGAATTGAACTGTACCGAGGTCGGGTCAATGCCTGCCGCCACATCCGTAAAGTTGAGCAGGTTAACGCCGGGTGTCAGGGTGTAGATGCGGCGATCTTGTACAAGGGCTGTGCCCAGATTATAGATAGTCAGCGCAATGCCCTCCCGGTTTCCACCTTCCGCCGGTACCGGGTCGTCGGTAGTTTGAGCAAACGCTACCGTCCCTGTCGTCAGCACAATTACAATGGCAGTCACCAGCATTACAAAACGTGTTTTCATCGCCGCACCTACTTCCTTTCTAGTTATTCAACGCCGAGTGGTAAAGGTTCAACTTGGAAACCATTCACAGTGATGTTGAAGGTGTCACCCCAGAATTCACCATCCAAACGGATGTGTTCTTCATAGGGAACAATCGCCATCGTGCACATCTGGTTTTCAGGAACAATCTGGACGATCTCCACGTTCACGTTTGCGCCATCGCGGGTTTGCGTCACTTCAACCGGCAGGTCGTCACACCCTGTGGGCAGTGTGCCACTTACAATCAACACAACCTGTGCTGGAATCGAACGGGTGGTTAGAGGCATTACATTTTCGACGACAATCGGTAAACGTTCTTCTCCACCGGCCTGTGCTTCGCCGCCATCAGCACCAAATTCGGGAACGCCATTGGCCGTAACTGACGGGATCGGATCATACGCGCCCCACAGAGGGATCAGTTCCTGATACGGTACAATCATCGCCGGGCAGGCAGCCAGTTCCGCCGTAATCTGGTTGATGGTGATGGCGACGGTATCGCCTTCAATGCGCTGCGAAATCTCAATCGGGAAGCCCGTGCAGCCGGTGGGTAGTGTGCCGGTCACAGTCGTGCGCACCTGCGCGGGGATCGACATTGTGGCGATAGAAAATACTTCTTCAACCTGAATTGGCACTGCCGGGCCTGTTGCCGGAACTGCAACCTCCGGGAAGGGGGTGGCATCTGAAGGATCGCCTACCTGTACTTCAGTAGTGGTGCCATTCAAATCAATGGTGTACAGGCCGGGCGCAAATGTCCCCGCGATCAAAATTTGCCCCTCAAAAAAGCGCAGAACCATAGGGCAGGCTTGCAGCGGCCCCACTTCCTGCGTCAATTCGACAGTGATTCGATCCTGATCAACGGTTTGAGTTAGAACCACCGGCAAACCTTCACAGCCAGTCGGCCATGTCGCCACTACATCCAACTGAATATTGGAGTCGATATTGCTCGCTGTAACCGACTCGATAATGAACGGCAGCGCATTCACTGCCGGCTCTTCAGTTGCTTCTTGAGCGAATGCTGCTTGTACAACCAGTAAACTGAGTAATGCAACCACCAACAACGAAACTTTCCTGAACATGTGACTACTTCTCCTCTCTAAATAGCAAGACGATCATTCATCCATTTTAGTTCCATGCAATTCAGCAGAAATTTTCTGCGTGGATGACAGATGAAATAACGGGTGAACTATATCTTCTTCCAAACCTCAACGTCAGGATCGCCCACCCGCACCACATAGCGATAGTCGCCCCAATCTACCCACGAAACGCCGTAGCGTTTCAATCGCGCCTCAATTTCAGCCATACACTCGCGAATGAGCGTTTCCGCCAATTGATTTGCGCCGCGAAATCGCGCAGAGAACAACCGCCGTATTTTTCCCTCAAAATCCAGTTGGCGGTTTAATGAGCTTGCCCCTAATGGCCTGGTTGGAATGTTCAAGGAATAGTGCAGCGTTCGCTCAATCACCCGTTTCAAATCTTGATAATTGAACACGGGTGGGGACTGCCGGTATATGCCCTGATCACCGATCCACAATGCCCGCGAGCAAAAGCCGCAATCGCGCAGCGCCCGGTCAATTTCCTTGTCATCTTCCCATACTTTTTGTGACACGGTTCTAAGAACAGGCTCGCACATGGCAAAGGGAATCAAGTTCATCTTGCCCCAGAATGCTTGAACATCGTCGCGGCGTACCTTCCGCCGCATATGAGAGTCCCGCCCGAAGGCAGCATTCATGGCATCGCTGGTATTCTTTTCATAGCTTACGCCTTCAACTGGCGTATGTTGGTCTGGCGCAAACGGGCTTACGGCAGCCGGTAGGCCATCACAGGCATAATATCGGGCGTATTTTTCCAACTGCTGCAAAAGTTCACGCCCATACAGGGCATCGTGCGCGGGCATCAGCAGAAATCCCGCGCTCTTTTCGCTTAAGGCCGCAGCCGTTTGCATGGCAAAGTCAATCCGCGCCCAGCGGTCACTGGTTTTGAAGATCATCCAGTGTGCCGGGTCATCCCATTCCCATTGGTAGGGCGGATCAGGCTTGTAGTGACCGAGTGGTTTGGGGTTGACGATAGCTGCAATCCAGCGTGGTTGAGGATAAGCTTCGGGAAACGCCCGCAGGCTTTCCAGCGTTTTCGCGTCATTCAGCATCAACAGCACGCCATCCTGAGGGGCCATCGCCGCCAGCCGCGCCCTCAATGTTGCATCAAAGACCGTTCGATTGGCTTGATCGGTTGGGCGCGGTCTATACATCATTTCGGCGGAAAGAAAGTGAATGCTTCCTAATGCTCGCGCCGCTTCCCCGGGTGAAGTAACAATCTCAATCTGCATGACGAATACTCTAACGCATTTGCCGTCATGCTATCAGGCGATTTCCCTATGCGCGAAACCGTCCTAAAGGGCGATCATCCGCGTGTTTTTTCACGGCAAATCAAACTCACAAATGCCATCATCTGCATGGCAGTTAGCGATCACCACTTCGTTCATCAGTACCACAAAATCAGATCGCCACAGCAGTTGGTTTGGCAAGGCAACCGTAAGACTGGTTCGCCTACATTCACCGGGAGTACTCACATTTCGCCCTAGCGGCGCAATTTGCAGGCAGTTCCACGGGGGCAGCGCGGATAGTGTTCCCCTTATGTATCCGGCGTTCCAATCCCGTACCGCCAGCCGCTGGGTGCCATCAGGGCTTGCCAGTACCAGCCGCGAAACATTGGCGTTGGTGTTTATGGTATTGGTCAGCATCAGTATATTGCGGTCATACGTGAGCCGAATATGCGGCACCGGCGGCGGGGTAGGGGTCGCCGTCGGCGCAGGGGTTGCAGTCGGCCCCGTACTCGCCGCTTGTACAGTCTGCCATGCGGCTTCGTAGGCGGGCAGCGGTATATTCACCGGGTTCAAACTGGTTTCAGCCAGCACCTGTTCTTCGCCATTGGTATAGAGTACATATAGCGATCCGTTCCCCTCTGGCAGGGGTATTTGTGCTTGCCAGTTTCGCCAGCCATCGCTCAATGATCGTCCCTGATCGTCAAAAAGTTGGAATTGTTCCGCATAAAAGCGGCTGTTTCCGCGTGGATAGCTTTCGTTGGTCAGGTACAAAACGCCGCGCTCAGGGTCTGCGATTGCCGGCAGCACGCCGGGCTGCGCCCCCATTACCACCACAATCACGTTGCCCCGCCCATCGCGTTTTGGCACCGCCGCCACCCCGATTTGACGATACCATCCGTTAGTTGCCGTCTGCCGGTGAATGGCTGATTCATGCCAGAACTCGATAGCATCTTCTTGTGTGCCAATCCAGATAATCTCGCCAATCACAAGCTGCTGTGGGTTTCCAAATGTAGGCCATTGGTAAGCGTCATACAATGCGCGAACCCGGGGGCCTTCGCCATTTCGCCCCGAATGTACGTTATCCGGTACATAGCGCAGCGAAG
>CAZBPB010000133.1:6920-9233 GCA_964493565.1 uncultured Pleurocapsa sp.
CTGATCCAGCGCCATACGGCTTAGCGTATCGTTTATTGACAGCGGCGATAAACCCATTCCGATCCGCCATTCGTTAATCTGTGCATGTATCCAGCGTGCTGTAGAGTTAGACGCCAGTTGTGCCGCGGCCTGTGGGGCTGATGACGCCCACAGAAACAGAAGGATGAATGACATGGCGATAAAGATTGCGATACCCCGGACGGATCTCATGGGCAGCCATTCTATAGAGTGAAAAGTAAATTTTGTTTTTAAGACAATCGTTCAGCCGAAAGCACTTGCTTTGACAGTGGCGCGCGATACACGCAGTATATGCCTTGATCTTCAATTGCGTTAAATACTGGCTTATTGACCCTCAATTCCTGTCCATCAATGATAATAAAATACGCGGCGCTGCGGGCGCGTTCGTTCACACGCAGTGTGCGTGTCGCTGTTCCTTCAAGGCGAACTACGGCGTCATCGGCGGTGTCGCCACGATAACGGAGGTATGCTTGCGCCAGCAGCCCTACCACCGCTGCGTTAAAAAAAGTCAGCGTGATTCCCACGATGGTGAGCGCTGTTGTATACGTTCGCCAGCCGATATAAAGAAATATAGTGGCTGCCAGTATGCCGAAAATGATCATTGAAATGCTAATAACCACGCCGCGCTGCCAGTTTCGCCAGAGTCGCGCCCGTTGACCTTCGCTCAAACGCCCGGCGCGGTTTGCTGCCAGATCAGCCATATCAAATTGCAGCGCTTCTTGCAGTGTGACCGGCTGGCTTGAGGCTTGTGCCTCTGAATGTTCAGCTTGATTTGTCATAAAGGTAGAGTTCGAATGATCAGCCCTGATCGTCTTTGTCGGGGCGGGATATGTCCTGCCCGTGTCATTCAACTTGTTTCCAATTACACAGGATTAGCGCCGCATTTGCAACATAGGGCTGCGAGGCTGCTCTTTCCGCAGCTCATGTGGAACATGAATCGGGGTGTCTTACGCGCTTCAAGTGCGTATTGGTGGAATATTTCAGCTTCCTGTGTTTCCCGGTCTCGCTGGCGAATCACGGGTTATGCCGGGCACTTGTAGCCCGATCTGGAACACCCGGTTTTCTTCAGCATACAGCGTGGTATAAGGAAGAGAATGTAACAGTTGCCATATCTCCGTCACAGCTTGCCCGGTGACCCACTGCGGCTGTATTGGGTTGTCGGCCAATGCCGCGAGGCTGACCCCCTGATGATCGTCAGGATTCCAGTAAACATATGGCGCGTCTGAGATCATCGCCACTTCGCGAACGGTCAACCACGCCTCTGTCGGTTCAAACCGTATCGGTGTGCCGCTGATTGATTTGCAGGCTGCCACCACCCGGTCAAAGAATCCACGATCCCAGTCTCCATAGTTGTCGGCGCTGTGACGCTGCCCGCCCACATCCATCATGATCGTTTCGATCACCGGCGCTATTTCGCCTTCAGGCGGCTCGGTCGCCCGCGCTTCCTGTGCGTAAAAGTTTTCATCAAACGCCACGTAGTTGATGAATTGCTGTATCCGCTCAGGAGGCACAAAGTCAAACAGCACTTCGGTGTTAAACGCATCCAGTTCATTGACCCAGACCACCTGACCATCGCCGTAGACGGTGCAGGGTGTGGTTTCGCTCATTCGCGCCAGTTCGGGAAGCGATCCGCCGGTAATATCCGCTCTGAAAACCACCGCATTTTCATCAGGACTCCACAGTTGATCCAGAGGCGTGCTTGCAGCCGGGGCGTCTGGCTGGCATGCACCCAGAATCACCACCGCCAACAAAATCATCAGCATACTTGTACGGGGGCGAAATCCCCTCTGCAACATCTCCAAAACCCGTTCCGAAATCCTCACATCCAGCCGATTGTATCACGCCCCCTCCCGTGCTTGAGGCGTAAGGTTCGGCATCACAGGGACTTAAGCTGCCCTATGGACACTAATCGATCTGCACTAAATTGGCTGAAACCCATCCAAGCCCCGATATACCATCTTCAGAATATTGGACGTATGCCCAGTCTCCTTCGGGACTAATAGCATAAACGACCACGTTTGAGTTGGGAGAAAGTGTAGTAATGACTGGAGCATCAAACGAAGGCAATGAACGTATATTGACGTTTTGGTTAGCACGTATAACCGCAGAATGAAGAGATGTAGGCAGTTCGGTGAGTACTTGCTTAGATGTTGGCGAAGGGTGAACTGTTTGCTGAGGGATTTCAATATTCGATGGTTCTGATAATGGCAGTCTAGGAGTCGGAAATTCATCAATAGATGAAGGCGGGGAAATTTCTACGGTAGCGGCCTCACTGTTAAGCAATATAGATTGTTG
>CAZBPB010000134.1:0-9195 GCA_964493565.1 uncultured Pleurocapsa sp.
TTTCACATCCAAGAATCAATGGATGATCAAGCAGAAATCATAAGTGCATTATCGCTCAAATTCTGCGATTGCGGTAGTGCTGCCTAAAAACCGCCCGATTTTAAGCGGGAGTACCCAAAAGTTGTACAGCGCAGACATGTCAGATCAGGTTAGTTTTTACACAAAACCTGAAGAATTACTGCAACTATGCTGTTTGGCAGCGGCTATGGCGTCCAGCGCTGCTGATATTCAATCACGGTTTGCCCAGCGGACTCGCCGAAACCGGGATAAATTCGCACCTGTGTATACTGCGTGGTCTGGAAGCCAGAATTATCAAACAGGCAGCGATATTCATAGGGAATTGCCCGCGAATTATTCGGGTCTATTGGCATGGAGCCTGTTTGAGGAATGCGAACACATTCTTCTACGCGATCGCCGGTGTGTTGATTGAGCTTATCCTGATAGTAGCCAACAATATCTTCAGGGGCGACGACAGGGACACGGTAAAAAACAACTCGCGAGTAATTCGTCTCATTAGAAGTACCCCATTCCTCTGCGCCAGGATAGGGGGCTACATAAAAGGGGGTGCGCCGAGCCGCCTGATCACTGGTAAAAGCAAGCGCGCCGAAAATCACCATAGCAATGCCGATACCGCCTGCGATCAACCCGATCTTAATAACCGACAAGCCGCCGTTCTTCTTCTTCTTTGGGGTCGTATCTTTTCCCGTCATCACAGTCGTCATAAAGCACTGACTCCTTGCATTCGCGTCACGTCTACGGCCAAATCCTGACCATAGGGGGTAGTTGAGAACCGCTTAACCAGAGCTTCCCAAAATGGAAGTCCTTCTAATGGGAGGGGCGATTCTACTTTCGAGCCAATCACCTGTTCATTCAGGTATTGGAACATCAGCAACCGGGCGGGATCGCCATCCAAAGCGCGGGGATCAATAATTTCTAATGCGGCGCGCGCTTCTTCAAACAGTTTGAGACGGTAAAACACTTCTGCCAGATCAAGCCGGGTCAATTCCGGGGCGCCAGCCGCAAGTGCGCGCTGGAACGCATTTACCGCGCCATGATAATCTCCCTCTGAAAGCAGTGTACGCCCGATTCCATACAGTGGAAATTGATGTTCCGGACTTTTGTTCAGAGCTTCATACAAAACTGCTTTGCTGGCCTCTAAGTCTCCCAATTGGCGGTAGGTATTGCCGAGCACCGTTAGCGCACGAACATCGGCCTTGTCTTGCTGTCTCAATGCTTCTAGCGTGGTTTTGGCAGATTCAAAGTCATTGGCGAGGTAATAACGCTGCGCCTTGACCAATGGCGAAACCATATCTCTATACGCCAGCATCACTGCTATTTGTGAGATTGCAATTAGGCCAAACGCACCTATACAGGCAAAAAGCCGCAGTTCGTAAGGGCCGAATAAGATGACCAGCGCAAGAATGACCAGCAGTACGAATGAGGAGAGAATGGTCCAACGTAGAGGTCGTTCCCAACCGCTGAAATCTCTAAAAACACGGTTCAGGAGATATATCATTCGCCGCTATCCCAGATTTCCAGCATCAGCATCAGCAACCGCCTGCTCAATCTCAGCGATTTCATAGCGTAAAGCCTGCCCGTATGCCGTGCCTTCAAGCGCCTTCAGTCCGGTTTTCCAGGGGATCAGACCATCGCGAGCGCTCATCATTTTAGCGGTAGCGCGCACAGCCTCTTTGGTTTGCCCCTGTGCTTCGAAAGCACGTGCCAGATGGTAGTACACGCGCACCATATAGGAGGCAGGCATGGCGTGTTCAGCCGCTTTGTTAAATGCTTCGTTGGCAGCCGGTTCGTCGTTGGCATAGCGATAGGCAAAACCTAGCTCTGCCCACAATATCGGCTGTTCGGGTGTTAATTCGACAGCCTTTTGCAGTGCCCGCGCAGCTTCATCATAGGAAGCCTGCAAACGGTAGCCGTTGGCAAGCGTCACGTAAGCGTCCGGATCGTTGGGATAAAGCTGTACAGCGCGATCGGCTGTGGATTGCGCTTTGGCAAGCTGCCCGCTGTAGGCATAGGCGCTGGTTAGAAGCATTAGAACTTCGGATGTTTCTTTGCCTTCATTGATCGAACGCTCCAGCAAAGGAATCGCATCACGAAACTTGAATTGTTCGATCAAGCGATACGCATCGCCGTAGCCAGAACCAGAGGCGCGGGTTTGCCGGGCAAGCATCACGCCGACAATTACAAACAGCACCAGAAACATGATCGCGGTAAAGCATAGGCCGCCTAATGCAATATAAACAGCCGGAGAAACTTCAGAAGCAGTCGCTGTACCGCGACTACCAAAGAGTTCAATGGCTGTACCGCCGATAAATGCAAAGATGCCCAGCACAGCAGCCGCGATACAGGCATAGGCGGCAATTAAAATCGAGCGCCGTGCCATCAGCGCGCACCAATCTCTTCAATTGTGGTGTTTGCGTCTAGAAGATCGCGCACGGTTTTCACATCGTCTCCCAACACATTACGCAGCACTTCGGCCTGCGCATTATCTAGAATGTTTTGCCATTCATCGAGGCCGCCACGCTGCTTCCTAAGTAGATCAAGCTGTGTTTGCGCCGCTTCTAGATTGCCTGAACGGGCATAAGCCCGCAGGAGATACAAGTGAATCAGCAGACGATGGCGCGCATCTGGCACCTTCAACGCAAGCGCCTTATCCAGATGCGTTATCACGTCTTGCGATTGACCGAGGCGGTCTTCGATCATGCCAAGGTTATACAGCGCAACCCATTCATCTGGGGCAAGCTCAGCCGCTTTATTTGCAGACTCCAACGCGCGCGTAAAATTACCGGACTGAAGATCAACTTCGGCTAACCCATTGTAGCCAACTGCCGAATCAGCTTCTAATTCTGTCATTTTCACATAATCACGGCGCGCACGATCCAACTTGCCCCATAGGCGCAGAAGTTCGGCACGAAAACGATAGTGATTGGGATCATCTGGTTGATCTTTAATCACCTGATCCATTTCTTCGACGGCCAATTCCAGATTGCCTTTTTTGAGCGCCTTTACAGCCTTCTGATAGCCTGAAGGTGTTCGCGGTCGGAAGAGGATCAAACCCGCAACAACCCATCCAACTGCCCCGCCAAATAACACCAGCGACAACTGGGGAATAACGACTACGCCGAGCACAATTAAGCCGATAGCAGGGGCGAGGATGGCGATCCAACGGGCGCGATCCTGACCATCCATGCGCCCGCCAATAATGATGGCAGAACCGATCAACGCAACCAGCACCAACAATGTTTGAACCGGACGCACCCATTCAAAATCATTGACGACTACATTGAGAATCAGACTAAGCAGCCCTGTAGACGCGATTAGCAAGAACAACGTCCGCAGGCGTTCAGGGCCAAGAAACAGCATAAAACGCTCGTAGGTGCGACCAATCATGCCGGTTCAATCTCGATGTATATACGTTTATTGATACCGCCCTTGCTTTTATAGTCGGTAACGCGGATATGCCCGACTTCGGAGGTATTGGCAACATGGGTGCCGCCATCGGCTTGTAAATCGAGACCAATAATCTCGACGGTACGCACCTCCGAAATACCTTCAGGTAGAAGATTGATTTTCGTGCGAATCAAATCAGGAATCTGGAACGCTGCTTCTCGTGGGAGTATTGCTACACGGATAGGACGCGCCGCGACAATCTCGGCATTTATCTTTGCTTCAATCTCTTGCACAAGGTCTTTTTCGAGGCGCGCAAACTCAAAATCCATACGTGCGGACAGCGGTTCCATATTGCCACCGGTCACACTGGCGCCGTAATCTCTCCAAACAACCCCGCACAAAATATGCAATGCCGTATGAGTTCGCATCAGCTTATAACGGCGATCCCAATCGAGCACGCCGTGAACCTGCGTACCGACTTCGGGCAAAACTTCTCCGTCAAGAACATGCAGATTTCCCCGCTCAACCCTGGTTACAGGTATAGTTTGCCCGTTAAACTCCAGCGAGCCGACGTCATTGGGCTGACCACCACCGCCGGGGAAAAAGGCTGTACGATCCAACTTCACCCCATGTTGCTCAGGGTAAACTTCGGTGATGATTGCATCAAACTCTTTGATCTGGCTGTCGGTGTGATAAAGCAGTTCGGTCATGCTGTATCCCTTTTCCTCATAATCTATACCAGATCGGCGCGCATACGCAGCATCACTTCACGCCCACCTACCGAACGCCAAAACTCAAGCGCGTCAGGATTGCGCGCTGCCGCATGCCATTCATAATAAGAAACACCCTTATCGCGAAACCAGTTTGCCAGTGCTGAGACTAATTGTGAACCAACGCCAGCACGGCGGGCAGATTCCTCAACAAAGATATCGGCTAGAAATCCACTCGGTTCCTGCGCGAACATCTCCGGCGCTAAATCAACAATTACGCCAAAGATATACCCCACCAATTGACCATCCATCTCGGCAACAAAAACCCGCGCCATAGGGTTAAAAAGCTGGTCTTCAAGCCGCCGGGCATAACGCAGCGCGCCAGTTGGCGTTGAAGGTGGCAATTCAGGGTCTAGATTTCGATGATAGTCAACAAGCGACTGCCACAAATGGGCGATCACTTCTACATCTTTCGGCACTGCGGGCCGGATTAAGATTTCACCCACAATAACTGCATCCACTCTACTGAACCATACGCTCGCCAAAATGCCTGCCCGGTTACAGAATTTCGAGGCACAGCAACCACGAGCTGATTTACCCCGTGATCGGCAAACCAGTTTCGAAGCGCGCCAACAAGATCACGGGCAGCGCCACCACGATAGCGGTGGGCATCCATCACAAAATCGGAGATAACACCCAACCTATCAGCATCCAAACCGGGTGGTGACAGCCGGATTTCGCCCATCGCAAAGCCGACTGCTTCCGCGCCATCAAATGCGCCGAGGATGACATGATCCCGGCTTTGCTCCCATAACGATGCGGTATGTATCCACCGCTCACTAGAGATATTGGCATACTGAAAACGTCCAGCTTGACCTGTCAAAGCCAGATTTTCATACCAGAGTGGAAACAATAGTGGGAAGTCAGCCTGAACGGCTTCACGAATGATGATCATCAGAATAGCTGTTTTTGAGCGATGAGAAGTCTAGCATCAGGGCATACGCAATTCAAGCGCAAGCACGCATACAATCAATTTATGAGCCAATCCACGCTAGCACCCTCCCCTACCACGGAACGAACGGTTCCAGTTTGGATGCGGCGCGCGCGCCAGAGCACAGAGCGCAGCAGCATTCTGGTTCTGCTCGCCGGTATTTTGCTTGTACTTCCGCTATTTTTTCCACAAAATCTGTCACGCACCAGCAACTACGAACACTATCTATACAGGGTGGAAAACTATGCAACTGCCCTGCGTGAGGGCCGGCTTTACCCGCGCTGGACACCGAACGCGCTTTTCGGTTACGGCGCACCAATCGCTCATTTTACCCCACCACTACCTGCATATTTACCAGCATTGGTGCAAGTGGTTGTTACAGGTGATGCTAATACCGCGCTGCGCATTGCAACAGGATTGATGCTCGCAGCCGCGGGACTGTTTAGTTACCACTGGATTGTTCGGCGGATGGGGACGCTGGCAGGGCTGTTGGGAGCGATTCTGTATTTATACAGCCCGTACATCGGTTTAACAGCCTTTCACCTTCAAGGTGACATACGCGCGATGTTCATTGCTGCGCTAATCCCTGCGTGGCTGTGGAGTATAGATCGGTATAGTCTGCATCGGGGAAGTTCTTTCCTGCTGATGGTTATCTTTTTCGCAGGATTGATATTCACGGATGCTAAAGCGGCACTAGCAGCACTTTTCATGGGCGCGGCAATCGTTTCACTCATTCCAATGAATCGTTCTAACAACGCTATTGGCGCAGTGATCGGGGCATGTCTGCTTGGCATCAGTGTGTCTGCATGCTACTGGCTGCCAGCCCTTATAGAGACCGGAGCGGCGCGTTTTTTACCAAACATCATCGCAATTCCGCGGCTTTCGCTGGCTGAATTGCTTACACCCGCGAGACTAATTGACGGTCATAACCTGAACCCGTCACCCCAATTAGGGTTAGGACTTCCACAACTACTCTGCGGCACAGCCGGGGTTGCTGGAATCATCTATTTTCACAGGTGGCGAACACTGCCGGCGGTTACAGCGGGGCTGCTGCTGGTTGTTTCGGGAATCGGACTAGCATTTTCAGCAGAATCTACGTGGTTGCTGGCGGTATGCAGTCTTTGTCTTGCAGCTACTGGATCATCAATCGTTTGGTGGACAGAACGTGCAGCTCGCCCAGCGATTGCACTATCGGCTGTAATGATTAGCGTGGTCGCGCTTTCAACGCCGGTCTGGCTAAGCTCTGCCTTCGCTCAAAATAGTATACCTATGCCTTCACCAACGACTGAGATCGAACTTGAGCGCAGGGGATTAGGCGTTGCGACGCTTCCTGATTTTGAACTAATGCCAAACCCACTAACGGCTAGCATTCTGCCGGATCAGGAATTACTAAGCGGATACGCAACCGGAAGCATCCTGAAAATTTCAACATCGCAAAACCCGACCGGCGCGGCGGTAGGTTTGATTGCGCATCATACCCACTCAGATCGTATGCAAGTATTTTCCAGTATGCCGACTGATTTACACATTCTGACCTCATACTTCCCGGGATGGACGGCACAATTCAACGGACATGAAATTCCAATTTTTGCCGACAATTCGGGTTTGATAATGGTTACCATTCCCGGCGGCAACGGTGAACTGACATTGAATTTTGGGCCAACGCCGGTGCGTACCATTAGTTGGGCGGTGACATGGATAGGCGTAGTTACTGCGGCTGTAGCCGCTTTTCGGATACGCAAACACGACAGTACGCATACCATCTTAAGTTCAAGTCCCGGCCCCCGGAAATTGTTGATGTTCAGTATAGTGATATTACTGATCATAATCGTTGGCAGCGCGCTGTTTTTGATCGTGCGTCCTGATGCCGAAGCTACTCTGGATGCGGCTGTACGAATGCCGGACACTGCGGAACCTATGAATATACGCACGCAACAAGGATTAGAGCTAACTGGATACGAACCTTATCTCTCAGAAATACGTGCAGGCGGCAACTTTGAATTGACACTTTACTGGCATGCGCTACGATTTTTGCCAGAAACATATCAGGTGGGAATACAAATTGTGAGTGCCGCAGAGGGTGACATTGTCGCTTCGATTGCGCCACATCACCCCGGAGAGTTACCAACCCAACGATGGACAACACAAGGTTATGTCAGCGATAGTTACAGCATCATGATTCCGGAAGATGTGCTCCCCGGTGACTATGAAATACAGGTCGAGATCTTTGCGTGTACTCAAAATTGTACCCCCGGCAGCCGACTAGAGGTTTTTAGTGCAGATGGTGGTTCTCCCGACAATAAAATTACACTGCCCATTACAATAGGCGAAGGTTGATTGACAGCTTGTAAAACACCTGTCCAGACCGTTAAAATGATGGCGATCATTCGTGAAGCACTCCGGGGAGAATTACCCGCATGTCCGCACAACCAACCCCTGAAGCACCAGCAGCACCTATTGACTTTCGGAACGAACTTGGCAAGGCGTGGGCAAAACATCGCAATAATCATAATGATGAAGCCATTGAGATTTTCAAATCAATTCTGCTGCAAGCCCCCCAGGAAACAAACGCGCTGTACGGGCTTGGTTTAGCCCAACGCTCAAAAGGCGATCTGCAAGCTGCAATCGACTCATTTCAGAGCTGCCTTGCTGGCGTGAACGCGGGTCTTGTCGCACATCCCGGAGAAGACCATTACGAGATGTTGTTACGCATGGTTGAACAGCGACTATCCGAAACACGCGCTAAAAATAATTAGCTGCGAACAGCCAAATGAATAAGCGGGAGCGTTTGGAACGCACCATTGCCGGCGAAGCAGCCGATAGACCGCCTGTGGCTCTTTGGCGGCTGTTTCCCGGAGATGATCAACGCTCGGCGGATATGGCACGTTCTGTAGTTGAATACCAGCGCACCTATGACTGGGATTTTGTGCGTGTTTCCCCTTCAATTACTTATTGCACAACCGAATATGGCCTGCATGATGAATGGGAAGGCGCCCTTAACGGGGAACGCGCCATCAAAAAGCGAGCCATTTTGCGTTCGCTGGATTGGACTGTGCTTCGTCCGCTTGATCCTCAACGCGGTGGTTACGGCAAGCAGCTTGAGTGTATAGAACTTATTTACAGACAGCTTGGCGATGATATACCCATCATCCCAACCATTTTTAGCCCACTGGCACAGGCTGAAACACTCTCTGGAAACGATCTTTTCGCTTTACATCTACGCAAAGAGCCAGATCGTCTGAGATCGGGGCTAAACGTACTCACTGAAAACATACTGCGTTACGTTGAAATGCTGCGACGCTTGCCCATCGCGGGCATCGCCTACGTGATCCGTCATGCCAGTTATCACCGGCTTTCTGAGGATGAGTATGCGGCCTTTGGATTACCCTTTGACATGAAGGTGCTGGATTCCCTACCGTCAAAATGGTGGTTTAACCTGATTCAGTTGGAAGGGGCAGCACCAATTTTCAAATTTGCCCTACATTTGCATGGACAAGCCATCAACTGGGCAGATAGGGAAAATGAACCTGATCTAGCCATCGGTAAAACCCTGTTTACCGGCGCTGTGTGCGGTGGCTTATCTACCTGGGATGACCTGCATCAGGGTACTCCTACTACTATCCGTGATGGCGTTCGCAACGCGCTGGAAAGAACCTCTGGGCGACGCGTGATCATTTCAGCAGGATCATCGCTGAATATCACTACACCACTTTCTAACACTCGCGCTGTCCGCCAAGCCGTTGAAGGACTGTAAGATGTCACTGCGGGTGATAAGCGGCACCGCAAAAGGCAAACGGCTAAAACTCGTTCCCGGAGACAGCACCCGCCCGATTATGGATCGGGTAAAAGAATCACTGTTCAACATTATCGGCATGGATATTCTTGATGCCAATATGCTAGATCTGTTCGCGGGAACTGGCAGCGTTGCTATTGAAGCCTTAAGCCGGGGCGCCTCTCATGCCGTACTGCTCGATCTGGATCGCAACGCCATACAGACCATTCAATCAAATCTGGCAGTCACAGGTTTTACCGACCGTGCAACCGTGCGGCGCGTGGACGCCTTCAGCTTTCTTTCCAGTTCACCTACGC